>DKYZ01000072.1:0-4006 GCA_002493515.1 Porphyromonadaceae bacterium UBA7087
TGGTTGGTAGGCTCGTCGAGAAGCAGGATGTCGGGCTGCTGCAGGAGCAGGCGGCAGAGGGCCACGCGGCGGCGCTCGCCTCCGGAAAGCACGGCTATGCGCTTGTCGTCAGGAGGACAGCGCAGGGCGTCCATGGCGCGCTCCAGCTTGTTGTCGATGTTCCAGGCGTCGCAGGCGTCGAGCTTGTCCTGGAGCTCGGCCTGGCGGTTGATGAGCGAATCCATCTTGTCGGGATTCTCAAGCACCTCGGGATCGGCGAAGGCATTGTTGACCTCGTCATATTCCTTGAGGAGATCCATCACGGGCTTAACGCCCTCCTCCACAACTTCCCTGACCGTCTTCTCAGAATCGAGCTTGGGCTCCTGCTCCAGGTAGCCCACACTGTAGCCGGGAGAGAACACCACATTTCCCTGGTAGCTCTTGTCGATGCCGGCGATTATCTTCAGAAGTGTCGATTTTCCCGAGCCGTTGAGACCGATGATGCCTATCTTGGCTCCGTAGAAAAACGAGAGGTAGATATCCTTGAGTATCTGTCGCTGGGGCGGGATGATCTTGCTCACTCCCACCATCGAGAATATTATTTTCTTGTCGTCTGCCATATTTCGTTCTGTTGGTTTACGATTGTCATATTCGCGCCGTGTCGCGGAGGGTCACTTTCCCGCCGACTTGGTGCGGTATTCGCATTTCACCTTCCCCTTGGCGATGTTGTTGAGCTTATTGCGTATAAGCTGCTTGCGGATGGGAGCCACACGGTCGGTGTAGACCGTGCCGAGAAGATGGTCATACTCATGCTGGATGAGGCGGGCCGCAAATCCGGTGAACTCCCTCTCGTGCTCCGTGAAATCCTCGTCGAGCCAGTTGAGGCGCACGTGCTCCACGCGCTTCACCGGCTCCGACAGCCCCGGGAGCGACAGGCATCCCTCCTCGCGCGTCACCGGAGCCATGTCTTCTATCACCTCCATCTCGGGATTGATGAGCGTAAGCTTCATGTCCCTGCATTCCGGGAAGTGGTCGGCCACAGGATTGCCGTCGATCACTATCACGCTTATCGAGCGTCCTATCTGCGGGGCGGCGAGCCCTACGCCATCGGAATGATACATCGTCTCATACATGTCGTCCACGAGCTGCCTGAGCTCCGGATAGTCCTTGTCTATGTCCTCGGTCTCCTCCCTCAGCACGGGAGTGCCGTAAAGATATACTGGTAAAATCATTGTTTGTGTAAATTTGCTGCAAAAATACTAAAAAACGGCCGAAACCGCAAATCAGCGCGCCGCAGCCTCCAGAAAACCTGTGAGTATCAGCACCGCCGCCATCTCGTCGGCCCTCCCCTTCTGCTGCCTCTGGCTCTTGCGGAAGCCGCCGGCTATCATCTCGCGGTGGGCGATTGTCGATGTGAAACGCTCATCGTGCATTCTCACCTCCATCCCAGGCATCTCTCTATGTAGATGCCTGAGGAAAGGCTCGATATATCTCATGCTCTCGCTCGGCTCCCCGTTCATCATTTTCGGCTCTCCCACCACAATTATGTCCACAGTCTCCCGGCCGCAGTAATCCTTCAGCCACGCCATGAGGTCGCATGTGCGCACCGTCGGCAACCCATTGGCGCATATGCGCAGCGTGTCGGTCACGGCCAGCCCGCATCGTCTTCTTCCGTAATCAATAGCAAGTATACGTCCCATATGTTCCTTGTTTACGAATCCAGGGTATTTTCCAGACGGCAAAATTAATTCTTTTCGATTACTTTCACAAACCAGATCTTATGTTTTCCTTATCCACAGAATCTCCTGAGGCAGTCCGGGCGCCGATTCAGCCCGACCTTGTGGGAGGGGAGTGAACAGTTGCAAACGGCCAAAAAATTGCAAACAAGCGTTAAATCAATGTTAATTAAAGTTAAAATCGGGAGGTGTCATTTATTTACATTTATTTATTACCTTTGTGACCGTCCTGGAATAATTATCCGGATAATAAAGATTTTTTACCAATAAAACTAAATCAACATCTATGATGAGAAAAATTCTACTTGCATCTGCCATAACGCTGCTTACAGGCACTGTTATGGCAAACGTGAGAATGGAGCGTCCTTCCACAGTGCCTTGGCAGGAAGCGAAAGCTGAGAGTTCTTCCGAACTGGTCTTCAGATACTCCAATTTCCCGGAAGAGGCATTCAATGTCCCCGAGGCCACACGCGGCTCGTCGACTTTGTATGCAGCGGTGAAAATGCGGCATGAGGATCTTGTGAAGTATGTCGGCAACAGCATAACAGCCATTGTGGTCACCAGCGGCTCGTTCTCCGACAACTACGGCCTGAACCCGGTCACGGAGATTGAGCTGTTCATCACCAGGGACCTCTCCGAAGAGCCTGTGAGGAAACAGACGGCCGACCTGATGGAGTATTCCTTCTACGACAACCGCATAGAGCTCGACGAGCCATATGACCTCACGGAAGACGACGGCGACCTTTACATAGGATACTCCTTCACCGTCCCGGAGGAAAAGACGGCCTGCTATATTGTATCCGACCTGTCGAATGACTGCGCCACAAACTACATTGTCGGCATCTCCGACGATGACAGTCTGCCCCAGACATGGGAGCAGCGTGGACTTGTGGACGGAAGCCTTTGCCTGGGATGGGTCATTTCCGGAGAATATCTGCCAGAGAACAGCGCGGTCGTGATCAACAGTATTTTCCCCGAATATGAGCCGACCGGCGGCACGGGATCCTATACCCTATACGTCAAGAATATCGGAACGAATCTCATAAACGACTACGAGGTCTCGACGAAAATAGGCAACTCCGAGAGTCATATTCAGAAAATGGAACTGCAGTGGCCCATACGCTCCATGAGCACCGTGAGACATACTATTCCCGACGTGCCTTTCAATGAAGAGGGTTTTCTGCCTGTGGAGATCTCCATCACGAAAGTCAATGGAGTGCCTGTGGAGAATCCGTCTGTGTTCACTTCTGAGGCCCTCGCTTATGCCTCCGGCTTCGACAGGATCGTTCTCGTAGAGGAATTCAGCGGTACCACATGCGGATGGTGTCCCGCCGGGTATGTGCTTGTGGACTATGCCAACGAGACTTATCCAGGACGTATGATAGCAGTGGTCGGACAGGTAAACAGCGATGACCAATGCGCGGATTACCAGGCTTTCATCGACAATAACGTTCCGTCCATACCATACACCTGGTTCAACCGTGTATCGTCTGAAATTCCCGCCAATATTGGAGGAGGAACGGAATATACCTTTGCCGTGGCCGACAATATTTTCGACAAATACGACTCCTATCCCTCATATTGCAACGTCAATGCCAAAGCCACCAAAAACCCCGAGACCGGAATGGTGGACGTAAATGCAGAATCCGAATTCTCCATCGACATGGACCGCCCCCACAGATTCTCGTTCATTCTCACTGAAGACAACGTAGGCCCCATCAACCAGCTCAACAATTATTCCGGAGGATATTACGGCACAATGGATGGGTGGGAAAACGAGGAAAGCAATGTCTCAATCATGTGCGACAACGTCATCCGGGCATGCAAGGACGTGGAAGGCATAGAGGGCAGTTTCCCCGAAAAGATCAGCAAGGGAGAGAAAATAACATATTCCACCAGTCTCCCCACCGACAACACGACAGGAGGCGAACTCAAGGTGGTGGCGCTCGTTACGAATGCCTTGACAGGAGAGGTGATGAATGCCACACGAGTAGATGTCTCTGAAAGTGTCGGCGTAGAGTTCCTCTACGACAGAGACGCAATCCGGGTATATTCTTCAGAAGGATCCATCATTGTCAGCGGAGCCTCCGACGTGAAGGTATTCAACATGGCGGGCATGCCTGTATCAGGAACCGACAATCTTGTCAAGGGCGTTTATCTGGTAGTGGCCGACGGCAAGACATTCAAGGTAACTGTCAAGTGACATACTGACAATGAGTACCTCTGCGTCACTTCACAGACGTACGTGGAGACACTACAATTACATAGATACACTACAATAAAGAATGCGT
>DKYZ01000072.1:4325-16854 GCA_002493515.1 Porphyromonadaceae bacterium UBA7087
ACGCATTCTTTATTGTAGTGTATCCCTACTTAAGTTTACTTGTTGCCGAAATAACGGTTGTAGAGACCCTGGAAGCCCTGGCCGTGACGAGCCTCGTCTTTTGCCATCTCGTGAACGGTGTCATGGATGGCATCGAGGTTCTGGGCCTTGGCGTTCTTGGCGATGCGCATCTTGTCGGCGTTGGCGCCGGCCTCAGCGTGCATTCTCTTCTCAAGGTTTGTCTTGGTGTCCCATACCACGTCGCCAAGAAGCTCGGCGAACTTGGCAGCGTGCTCAGCCTCCTCGAAAGCATAGCGCTTGAAAGCCTCAGCCACCTCGGGATAACCCTCGCGGTCGGCCTGGCGAGACATGGCAAGATACATGCCTACCTCTGTGCACTCACCCTGGAAATGCGCGTTCAGGTCTTTCTTCATCTCCTCGTCAACGTCTTTTGCAACGCCGATCTCATGCTCTGTGACGAACTGGAGAAGAGCGGTCTGGTCGAGCTCTTTGAACTTGGAAGCAGGTGCGCCACACTGAGGGCATTTTGCAGGCGGATTCTCACCCTCGGCTACATATCCGCATATTGTGCAGATCCATTCTTTTGCCATAATTGTACTTTTTTTAGTTATCTGTTTAAATTTCAGGTCTACTGTGATGAGGCGGCGGTGTCCGCCCCCGCGGCCGGGGCATTACTCCCTCGTCCGTGATGCAAAATTAGTAAAAAAAATATTACCTTTGCCGTGTTTTAATACCTTTTATGAAATTTTTCAATACTGAAACAGAATATACCGGGCATCCGCTCGTGGCATCCGTGGAGAAATTCCTGCGGCGAGCCGGTGTCTCATCGGTGACAGTGGCTCTCAGCGGCGGAGCCGACAGCACCGCCCTCCTGCGGGCCTGCGCGGCCATACCCTCGCTGCGCGTCGATGCCGCCCACTGCAATTTCCATCTGCGCGGCGAGGAGAGCGACCGCGACCAGGCCTTCTGCGAATCGCTTTGCACCTCGCTCGGCATCAGGCTGCAAAAGATCGATTTCGATGTGGCCGAATATCGTGCCTCCCGGCCAGGAACTTCCGTGGAGATGGCTTGCCGCGAGCTTCGATATGAATGGTTCGGCTCGATTCTCGACGGCAAACACGACCCCTCGGCACGCATAGCCGTGGCCCATAACGCCGACGACAACGCCGAGACCCTTTTCCTGAATCTGCTCCGGGGCTCGGGGGTGCGCGGCCTGAAAGGAATGGCAGCCGACAACGGACGCATAATCCGTCCTCTGCTCACCATCCCGCGCAGCGCGATACTGAGTTTCCTCGCCGATATCCGCCAGAGCCATATCACCGACAGCAGCAATCTTTGCTCCGACTATCGGCGCAACTTCCTGCGCAACGACATATTCCCCATGCTACGGTCCCGCTGGGAGGGTTTCGACAAGACCATGGCCCGTTCGATTGAGACTCTCGGCCGCGAGTCAGCCATAATCGACCATATCGTGGAGGACGCTCTTTCGAAAACCGTAGCCGGTGGCGATGCGGTGATACTTCCATGGAGCGTACTCGACTCTTTCCCCGACCCGGTCACTCTAATTTACCGTTGGGGTGCCCCGGCAGGAATATCCACAGAAATCGCGGTTGAGATAGCTGAGGCGGCCATATCGCGACGCAGGCCGGGAGCCGCGTGGCGATTCGCCGGAACGGAATTGCGCATGGAGCGTGACGGTCTGCATATGGGGCGGCGTGCTGAAAGCCAGGATGATGGGGATCTGTCGTCGCTCTTTGTCTGCGAGAGACATGATATGACTCCGGAGCTTTTCAGCGCGATAAAGTCAGACCGCTCCAACAGTTGCGTCTGGCTTCCCCGCCCGCTCGAATGCTACTCGCTGCGCCACCCCGTGGCTGGCGACCGCATCGAGCCGCTCGGCATGAAGGGAAGCTCGCTCATATCCGACATTATGAAAGACGCCCGACTGAGCCGGACACGCAGACTCTCCACCGCCCTCCTCTGCGACTCGGCAGGCCGCATAATCTGGGCTGAAAGGCTCAAGCGCTCCCGCCACGAACTGCTCACGCCAGCCTCCCCCAGCGCCTACCGGATCTTCAGAAGGGAATCGGATTTTTTTTGCAATCCCGATTTTTTTTGCTAATTTTGCACCGTCTTGGGCAGATCGTAAGCCCCAGGGCATCCTCCCGAAGTTTTTTGCCCCGTTTCCCATGGCTGAGAACAGTGGCGCTTACAGAGCTTTTTCCTCGATGCTCCCGTGGAGGATTCATCTTTTCCCAAATATTGAGTAATCCGCGCATACGACGACATCTCGTATCAACGACCCCTGCAGCCCCATCCGTATCCGGGCTGATATTATGGATGTGTCCGCGCTTTTGAATCCCATAACATAACATATTTATGTTTCATATCGATGACCTCTACTCCATGGACGACCAGAAACTGCAGGAAGTTGCAGAGTCCATGGGAATGAAAAATGCCTCCTCATCATCAAGAGAAGACCTCCTGAACCATATTCTTGACAACCAGGCGATCGACACCGCAAAAGACATCATGTCGAAGGAATCGTCGAAAAAGAAGCCTGTCGAGAAGAAACCGCGTGCAAAGCGCACTCCCGCCAAGAAGGGAGCCGACAATCCCGTTAACCCCGAGGCTCCCGCCACTCCGGAAGCCGACTATCCAGACACCGCCCCCGCCGAACCGGACGCCCAGGCGGCAGCCAAGAAGCGCGGCCGCAAAACGAAAGGGTCCGAGCTGCCGATGCTGCCGCTCGACGGCATGACCGCTGCTGACTCACAGCCCGCTCCCGAGGCCTCTGCCCCCGCCGAAGCCTCCGAAGCCAAAGCGGAAACAAGCCAGGCTCCCGAGGCAAATCCCGAGCCCTCTCCCAACGATACAAACGCCTCCGCGCCGCAGCCCGAGCAATCTCCCGAGACTCAGCCGGAATCCCAGAACCAGCAGGCAGCTGCCGAGCAGCGTCCCAAGATGAAGGTCTTCACGCCCCGCAACCGCCGCGACAGCAACGACAGCGACGGCTCGTCGCTAACCTCTTTCTTCCCCACCCCCAAAAGCAGAACATTCATGCCCCGCCAGCAGCGCGAGGAGCCGCAGGACGCCATGCCCCCGCAGCCGGAGATAAACGACGGCCCGCTGACCCTGCGCGAACCGGGAGCGAACTCGCAGATTCCGGTAGCGAAAAACCAGAAACACCTCACCAAAAAACAGCGCCAGCAGCAGCGCCAGCAGCAGAAGGCCGAAAAGGAATCCTACGAGCTTCCCGGCATCCTCGAGGCATACGGCGTGCTTGAGATTACTCCCGAGGGATTCGGTTTTCTCCGCTCCAGCGACTACAACTATCTCCCCAGCCCCGACGACATCTACGTCACTCAGGCGCAGATAAAGGAGTTCGGCCTCAAGACCGGCGACGTGGTGGAGGCCTCGATCCGTCCGCCGCGCGAGGGCGAGAAATACTATCCTCTCTGCGGTGTGATATCCATCAACGGTCTCGACCCCGCAGCCGTGCGCGACCGCGTCCCCTTCGAGCACCTCGTGCCTCTCTTCCCCGACGAGAAGTTCAACCTCAGCCGCGGTCTGGCCATGAACATCTCCACGCGCGTGGTCGATATGTTCGCCCCCATCGGCAAGGGACAGCGCGCTCTTATCGTCGCCCCCCCGAAGACCGGTAAGACCATCCTCCTTAAAGATATCGCCAACTCTATCGCCGAAAACCATCCCGACACATACGTGATCATGCTGCTCATCGACGAGCGCCCCGAGGAGGTGACCGACATGGCCCGCTCGGTAAAGGCGGAGGTGATCGCCTCAACGTTCGACGAGCCTGCGGAGCGTCACGTCAAGATCGCCAACATCGTGCTCGAGAAGGCAAAGCGCCTCGTGGAATGCGGCCACGACGTAGTGATCATGCTTGACTCGATCACCCGCCTGGCGAGGGCATTCAACACCGTCTCGCCGGCATCAGGCAAAATACTCTCCGGTGGTGTCGACGCCAACGCTCTCCAGAAGCCCAAGCGCTTCTTCGGCGCCGCGCGCAACATTGAGAACGGCGGCTCGCTCACCATCATCGCCACCGCCCTCACCGAGACATCCTCAAAGATGGACGAGGTGATCTTCGAGGAATTCAAGGGCACGGGCAACATGGAGCTACAGCTCGACCGCAAGCTCTCCAACAAACGTATATTCCCGGCCGTGGACATCATAGCATCCTCCACACGCCGCGACGACCTCCTGCTCTCAAAGATCACTCTCGACAGAATGTGGATTCTCCGCAATTTCCTCGCCGACATGAACTCCCAGGAGGCGATGGAGTTCATAAAGAAACGCATGGAGATGACACGCACAAACGAGGAGCTGCTCGTCACCATGGGCAAAAACTGATTTCAGAAACATGGCCAAAATTGAGAAAACCAACGCCGCGCGCATACTCGACCGCCTCAAGATCGCATATGAGATGGTAGAATATACAGTCGACGAGAACAACCTCGCCGCCGACCATGTGGCCGAGGAGCTCGGCGAGCCCATAGAGCAGGTGTTCAAGACGCTCGTGCTGCGCGGCGACCGCAACGGCCTCTTTGTATGCGTGATTGCCGGAGACCGCGAGGTAGACCTCAAGAAGGCCGCCAAGGTCTCGGGCAACAAGAAGGCCGAGATGATACACATGAAGGAGCTGCTTCCGGCCACGGGCTACATCCGCGGCGGATGCACCTCCATCGGCATGAAGAAGCCCTATCCCGTCTTCCTGAGCGAGGAGGCCCTGGGCTTTCCGTTCATCTACGTCAGCGCCGGAAAGCGCGGGATGCAGCTTAAACTCGCCCCCGCCGACCTGGTGAAGGCCACAGGCGCCACCCCCGCCGACATAACCACTCCCGCCCAGGAGGAGCAGGAAGCATGAACAGTTTCGGCAACCACTTGCGCCTCACCACTTTCGGCGAGAGCCACGGACCGGCCATGGGGGGCGTCATCGACGGATTTCCGGCCGGAATGCGCGTGGATTTCGACAACGTGCTCCGGGAGCTGGCATCGCGCCGTCCCGGCTCCTCACCGCTTGTCACTGGGCGCAATGAACCCGACACACCGGAGTTTCTCTCGGGAATCTCCCCCGAAGGTATCACGCTCGGCACCCCCATCGGGTTCATCGTGCGCAACCGTGACGCCCGCAGCGCTGACTACAGAAGCTCCGAGAGCTATTACCGTCCCAACCACGCCGACTATACATATATGGTGAAATACGGCTTGCGCGATGCGCGTGGCGGCGGACGCTCCAGCGCCCGGGAGACCGTGAGCCGAGTCGTGGCGGGAGCGCTCGCCCTGCAGTGGCTTGCTGAGAGGGGGGTATGCGTCTCGGCCGCGCTCACCCGCGTAGGCGATGTGGATGCCGGCTCGGTAGTGGATGAGATTTTACGCGCTCCCGGTTCCTGCGCCACGCTTGAGGTTCCCCTGGCCTTGCGGAAGGCCATGGAGGAGCGTGTGGCCGAGGCCCGCGCCGCCGGCGACAGCGTCGGAGGCCGCGTGAGCTGTCTCGTAACGGGCGTTCCCCCGGGCATAGGCGCTCCGATGGGCGACAAGCTCCAGGCGCGTCTGGCGCAGGCGATGCTGAGCATCAACGCCGCCAAGGGTTTCGAGTATGGCATAGGTTTCAATGCCGCCGGAGCCTACGGCAGCGAGAGCGCCGACCTTTTCCTTCCCCCGGAGCAGAAGGACGGCCCTCTCCGGACATCCACCGATTTCAGCGGCGGCATACAAGGGGGGATTTCCAACGGTATGCCGGTGGTATTCTCCGTGGCGTTCAAGCCTACGCCTACCATAATGCGACCCCAGCCGACGGTAGACACCGAAGGGCGCCGATGCGTCACGCAGCCACGCGGACGCCATGATCCGTGCGTCGCCCTGAGGGCCGTGCCTGTGGTCAAGGCAATGGCCGCGCTGACAATAGCCGACCTCATGCTCGGCGACTGAATCCATTTTCCGATTATGAAAACCTACTCCGAATATCTGGCCGGAATCTTTCCGGGAATGAAGGTGCAGAAGATTTCCGTCAACGCCGGCATGAGCTGTCCCAACCGCGACGGCACGATAGGCACCGGCGGATGCTCCTACTGCCGCGTAGACTCCTTCACCCCCTCCTATTGCATGGAGGAGCCGGGGGTGGTGGCTCAGATTGAGCGCGGCAAGGCGTTTTTCGCCCGTAAGTATCCGGAGATGCGCTACCTCGCCTATTTCCAGTCGTTCACCAACACCCACGGTCGCTCGCTGGCCGCGCTTGAGGCGCTCTACCATGAGGCCCTGGCTTGCCGCGACGTGGTGGGACTGATTGTCGGGACACGTCCCGACACGCTTCCCGACGATGTCGTGGGGTTGCTCTCGCGGCTCGCCGCGGATGTGCCGGTGTTTGTGGAGATAGGTGCCGAGTCCACTTTCGACGAGACGCTGCGCCGCGTCAACCGGGGGCACACCTGGGCGCAGACGGCGGATGCAGTCACGCGCTGCGCTGCCGCCGGTCTCCACTGCGGGCTGCATCTCATCGCGGGTCTTCCCGGCGAGGACGATGCCATGGTGATGGAGAACGTCAGGCGCGCCTGCCGTCTGCCCATAGAGACGCTCAAGCTCCACCAGCTGCAGATAATCGAGGGCACACCCCTTCATCGGGCATGGCTCGCCGGCACTGCTGACGTGGAGCCCTATACGCTGGAGCGGTATACGGCTCTCTGCCGCGCAATCCTGCGGATAATTCCGGAGGATGTGGTAGTGGAGCGTTGGCTTGCGCAGAGTCCGCCGCAGATGGTGGCTGCCCCGAAATGGGGAATAAAGAATTATCAGTTCAACAATATCCTGAAATAGAAAAATATGAAAAAGATTTCAATCTTCGCCGCATGCGCGTTTGCCGCGCTCGGCGCAGCTCCGGCAGCCGCGCAGCAGGCCGTCGTGACCCTTCCCGCCAACGACACCATAAAAAGTCTTGGCGTAAGCCATGCCCTTCTCTCCAATATGCTCACAGCCCGCACGCAGGCCGACCTCGGCGTGGTGGAGGAGAATGTAGCTGTGGAGAACGGCAAGGCGGTCATCACCCTCGACAAGGCCGGTGCCGCCCGCTACAGCATCGCCATCTCCCCGGAGACGGCGATAGATTTCTACGCGGCTCCCGATGAGACTCTTTCGGTGGATGTGACCTCTGTGAACCCTCTTGACTATAGTGTCTCGGGCACGGCCCTCATGGAGGGCATGTCGCGCATGGAGAAGCTGCTCGCTCCTGTCACGGCCCGCCAGAACGAGATCATGGCCTCGGGCGTGGAGCCGGATGCCGAGACCATAGGGAAGATACGCGAGGATATGACGAAGGTCTTCAACGATTACGTCAAGGCCAATCCCGATGATCCCGCTGCCGTCTACGCCCTGCTGAACCTCAGCGGTGAGGATTTCCTCGACGCCTTCGGTCTTCTTGGCGAGAACGCCCGTAAGTCGATTCTTTTCCCCTTCGCGGAGGCTCAGCGTCCGATGGTGGAGCAGAATGTGGCCAAGGAGCGGATGCAGCGTGAGCTTGCCTCGGGCAAGCATGAGGCGCCGGCGTTCACACTCCCCGATCTGGAGGGGAAAGAGGTGAGCCTGTCGCAGTTCAAAGGGAAATGGGTGATTCTGGATTTCTGGGGGTCATGGTGCATTTGGTGTATCAAGGGTTTCCCGAAACTGAAGGCCACCTACGAGCAATACAAGGACCGTCTGGAAGTGATCGGCATCGACTGCCGCGACAGCATGGAGGCCTGGAAGGCGGCTGTGGCGAAATACGAGCTGCCGTGGGTGAATGTATATAAGGAGGACAGCAACACGGCCCTTCTTGAATCCTACGGCGTCCAGGGCTTCCCGACCAAAGCCATCGTCAACCCCGAGGGCAAGATCGTCGACATCACTACCGGCGAGGATCCCTCCTTCTACGACCGCCTCGCCTCCTTCATCTCCCGCCAGTAATACCCCTCCCTCCCGACCCGGGCGTCCGCTCCGGCTGAGCTGAAAAAAGCGACGCCCGTCGGGCGCCGCTTCGTTTTTCTACAACTCAATTATCTAACTTTAGAATACTTGCCCTTCAGTGGGCTGCGCTGAATCGTGTCCAAATCTGTCGGAAACGAGATAAGTAGGTATTAATTAATCAATTAGTTCGATTGAGAGGTACGGAACATATTCAAAAGAATTACATCTTCGTTCATTAAGTCGCCCCAAAGATACTAATTTTCCAAATACTATGCAAACGTTTTAACAAAATTTTATTTTTTTCAAATTCCTCTCCTCGGCCATATCCTTATCACTATATTGTCTGACATATCAATATCTCAATCTTTTTTTCATCTCATATCTTGCAGTCAGACTTGATCTTAAGAGAGAATGCGCGAAACGCTTTCCGATGCAGTGGCGTGGCTCCTGCTGTATCAAATGCTAAATCCGCTCGGGCTACAGTTTCTCCAGACCATTGTCTTCAACCTTGTAATCGCATTTCTGGTCCAGCGTCTGGAGCCTGCTCCTCTTCCGCAGGTCATGAAAGCAGACCCTATCGCTTTGATATGTGCCGGAATACTGGCAATGGCTTTCCCGGGCTTCTCAGGCATAAAGTTGTGAGCCTAAAGCCACCGTATAAATATGAAATCTTTTTTATTTGTCTTAATTAATGTTAATTATGCTAATGCTATAGGATTTTTTTGTAAATTTGAACCTAAAATAGGATTCCGGGGCTGTCAGGGCCCGGCGACCCGTAATCCTACCTGTGAGGTCCGGGCCCGTATAATTAATTTTATAATAATTCTTTAATGAGAAATCAACTACTCACAGTTCTCGCAGCAGCCTCTATCGCTTCCGTGGCTCTTGCGGAAAACTCACTGATTGACAACTGGTGTGCCTCGGCAATCTCCCCCGACGGAACCTACGTATGCTCCGGCATAGAGGGTGGCACATGGATCAAGAATCTTGTCACAGGAGAGGAATGGGAATTTTTTGACTCCGAGACCGACGCAAGCTACGGATTCGGACTCGGCAACTGCATTTCGAAAACCGGCCTTATCACCGGTTCCTCCTACGACAAGGCCTATACCTGGAACGAAAAGGACGGATGGGTGCAATTCAAACCCACGGAGAATATCGAAGGGGTGTGTCTCAACGGTATCACTCCCGATGCAAAACGCATTGTCGGATACGTATCCTCTGCCGATTTCGGCAATTACGGCGAGACAATGATACTCCCCGCCTACTGGGATCTCCAGGATGACGGATCATGGAGCCAGACAAAACTCCTCCCCTTTCCCGCAAAGGACTATACTGACCGCGACCCACAGTACGTCACCGCAATATTCGTCAGCGACGATGGAAAGACTATCGGCGGCATGTACCTCGACTACCAGGGCGTAATCGGCTCCCCCATCGTATATCGAGAGAATGAAGACGGCAGCTGGGAATATGACCTCATCGGCAGTGGATACGTCAATCCCGAAGGACTAAAGCTTCCCGAATATCCCGTGGCTCCCGAGCCGGTGGAGGCAACCGATTATATGACGGAAGAGGAGCGTGCCGAATACGAAAAGGCGTTGGAGAAATGGGCCGCTTCAGGATATCAGGATCCATATCCGGAAGCTGAGGATTATATGTCTGACGAAAATAAACTTGCCTATCTTCTGGCCTGCGACAAATACACCGAGGAAGTTCAGAAATTCAACAACGATATCGAGAATTATTATATCATTCTCAATAAGATTCAGTCTGAATCGATGCTCTTCATATACAATGGCATCACAATGTCGCCTGACGGGACAAAACTGGCCGTTGCAGCATACGACGGCCAGGATTTTGACTTTATGAGTTCCTCAAAGTCTCTCATAGTCAACTTCGACCTTAAAACCGGCAAATCCGATATATACGAGTACGAAGAGAGCCTATCTCCGACAGTGTCGCTCGACAACGGCTGTATCCTCGCCACCAACCCTGCTGAGGAAATGGGCTGCCAGCAGGCATTCATCAAGACTGCTGACAAGGACAGTTTCATCACTCTCGTTGACTATTTCAAGGAGGAAAGCCCAGCTGCAGCCGAGTGGATGATCGACAACCTTACCCATGAATACGACACTCTCGAGGGTTTCGATGAAGAAGGATTCCCTATTTTCGGCACGGCCACAGGAATCTTCTCCGGCATTCCCTATTGCGACAACGACATGAAAACGTTCTTCGGAGGCACGATCTCCAACTGGAGCGAGACATTGCTCTACCAATCTTACGTGCTGACCGGTCTCACAGTATCTGTTGACGGGGTCGAAACCTCAGGCTTCGACGTGAAGTGCCTCACCGACGGCCGCGTGATGATCTCAGGCAAGGCAGACAACCTCGAGATCTACAGCGTCAATGGCGCGAAAGTATTCGCATCGGAGGTAAACAGCAACGAAATCCAGGTCAACATTCCGAAAGGCATCTATATCGTGAAAGTACTTTCCGGCAATGACAGGAAGGTTGTGAAAGCCTTTTTCTGATTCAACCAGACATAAGGCCAATCGGACGTCAATCCCGGGGGAAGCCGTGTGGCTTCCCCCTTTTGATTTGCCGATATGACAAAATATTTCTACTTTTGCATAATAAACTACACTAAAAAACAAAAACCAGCTGCGCCTGACAAAGAAAGACTATGAAAAGAATTATCTGCATATTGATGGCTGTAATTTTCATATCTCTCCTGACGCCACCAGCTTCAAAGGGGGACGATTTCCTCAACGCAGAACGCCGTATCGACAGCATTACCGCCATTTCCTCCGGTTTAACCCTGCGAAGGCTCAAAAGCATGGCGGATTCCCTCCATATGTCGGATAATCACAATGCCAAACGCGAGGCCCAGTCGTGGTATATGGCGGCAATGGAACGTACGGCCAAAGGAATGTCTGAAAAGGACTGGGAGATTATGGCGGGCATTCATTCCAACTATGCCTCTTACCTTTATTATAACGACAACAACTCCGTACTCGCCTTTCCACATCTTCTCAAGGCTATAAGTATAGAGAAGGAACTTTGCGACAGCAGTTTCGCACTTTGCTCTGCTTACGTGACCCTGGGAAGGCTGTATGCCAATTACAACAATAAGGAAAAGGCCATCTCGATATTGAAGAAAGGCCTGCGCAGGAATCTGCACAGCCGAAAACCTGAGAAAGCGAACTATTCTTTCGCCAATCTCCTGATGGTCGCTTGGAGCACACGCTCTCTCGATTCAATAACGCATGAAATCACCGCCATCCCACGTAGTCATAAATCATCGGCTCCGCTCAAACAATATAACATTCTGCTGGCCAAAGCCACGGCGGAATATCTGCGGCATGACCTTGAAAAGGCCGCGTCGCTTCTGCAGCAAGCCCTTGGAGTGATGGATTCAGAATTCGCACCTATGTCATATCTGACAGCTACCAACCTCATGCTTGCCGCCACATATTTAGACAAAGGGTAACCGAAAGACGCCAGGACTTATATAGATGCCGCAGGCAGACTTGCCGACATAGGCGAAGATACCGATTTCTATCTGCACGACTGGCATGACGCCTTGCTTGAAAGATACCACAGGATTTCCGGCAACCCGTCCATGGCCGACCATGTTAACTACATCATCCTGCGCCGTCGCGACTCCCTTTACAACTCTCGCAACCAAACCCTTATCAACGACCTTGAGCAGCAGCATATCACGTCGGCTCTTTCAGCTCATATTCGTATTGAGGAGGAACACCGCCAGTATCTCGAAATGGAATACCGTGCGCAAAAACGCATATTGTGGATTGTGTCGGCAGGCTCATGCATCATAATAGCCCTTCTCTTGTGGCTTCTGAGCAAAAGGAGAAGGCTCCGCCAATGCAACAGGGTGCTTTTTGAGAAAAACATAGAATCAATTGCGACCGAGCCCCATCCCGCCAAACCCGACGAGCCGACGCCCTGCAAGAAACAGGAGAGTGAAAAAGAAAACGACGAAGGGCAGCACAGCGACTGCGCGTCGGAGGAGAGTCTGGCCAGGATGAAATCAATCTATGGAATGCTAACCGAGTTCTGCAAGTCCCGAAAGGAAATTTTCGACCCCAACTTCTCCATCGATACGATGAGCAGCCTCACCGGACTTAAGAGCCGCAATATATCGCAGGCAGTGAACAGTATGGCGGAAAAAAATTTCAGTAACTTCATAGCAGAGTTCCGCATCAAGGAGGCTTGCCGGATACTTCTCGAACACGACAGGAAAAGTCGACCTTCCCTGGAATCGCTTGCCGAGACGGTGGGCTTCCGTTCCCGGCCACATTTCTCCAAGGTGTTCAAGACCGTCACCGGAATGACTTGCACTGAGTTCATGAGGCAGGCCGACAGGCAAAAATGATTTTTTGGTACGATATTCTCTTTTTAGTACGATATTTCATCAAACACGCTTGATTTACAACTCCTTTTATTCTAATTTTGCACCATCACCGGAATCAGACAGGGTAACGATTCCCCTCCCTGCTGACTCCATCACACGGACGAACTGATACAGGGGATTTCTATAAATTAAACA
>DKYZ01000054.1:0-6130 GCA_002493515.1 Porphyromonadaceae bacterium UBA7087
CCCGTTGTAACGGATCGCGCCATAGAGGGAGTCTCCTAACGAGATTTTTGCGACCATGCCTCGTCAAATTTTCGGGCGAGGGCGACAATCTCGCCGCTTATCCTCACCAGCTCCACAGTCCTCTGCTCCAAAGCGGACAACAATTTCATCGCCTTTTTCTCGGTGAAATTCTCGCGGAGCGTCTTCACGAGGAGCGAGTATTCCACCCCGACGGTACGGTATCGGGCATTGAAAGATGATAAAAGGTCTATGAACTCGCGGGTCCCCTCGTCAACATAGAACACCTTGAAAGGCTTGCTGAAAAGAATTCCCTTGATGAACGCGGCCTTGTTCAAGGCACCCGCCTTGTCGAACATCGAGAGAAAGACCTCGTTCTCCCGTGCGTCGAGACGCACGACATAGCGGAAAACGGAAGGATTGATTTTTGGCGGTCTCCCGCCACGGTTGAAATTCTGCGCCATAATCGGTAGATTAAGCGTGTCACAGACTGCGGACCGCAGTAAAAACGGATACGGGGTTTACGACTTCGGAGTAAACCCTCCCCCGGTGGAACCGGCAAGGGTTGAGAGGCACTCACTTGGTTTCAAGTGCCTGTCAACATACCTTGCAATGCTCATGTGAGCATAGAAAAATGACTGAAAAACAGGGGTTAAAAAGAGGTCGGATTATCCTGTGAAAACAAAGCGGGAGAACCTCCCGTCGCGGCAAAAAATCGCAGGTTTTGACCTGCCCTGCGGGTCGATGTCCGCATTATGGCATCCGAAAAAAGACTTATGCCACGGACTGTGACACCGCATCCAGCCGCGTTTAGACCGATGATTGCGTGTATGAGCCTAACAACGTGAAAGGCTTTATTGTTTTCGGGGTCGGCAATCTTCGGCAAAACCTCGGCAATCTTCGGAAAGTCAGCATATTACGAAAACTATTTTTGAATTGCTGACGTTATGATTGCGTATTCGGCCAGTTCCTTGGCTGTATGACACACCGCTCATATCCTGATAAATTCAGAAGAGTGACGCGACAATCCTCCCGCCGTTCAGCGGAAACAATACGAAACTGAAATACAATATGACTGAACGGCCCGACGACTGCACGACGCTTCAGATGAAAGCCGAATTGAGGGTGTTGTCATTGGAACGGCTGAATATCTCCTAAGTCAGACCGGTGACTGATGCGGACACTGAACCGTCAGTCCTTCCGGCGGCTGAAAGGCCGGTTGGCCGAATTGTCAAACCATTAGAATAACGGATGATTGGATTACCGGATTATAGGATTACCAATCACTCAGATGACTGAATGATTGAGTGACTGAATGACCGGGTGACGGGATTATCACCAAGGGGTATGACCGTTCAGAAGGAGAGCCGTATGATTGCGTGGCTGAACCTTTCAATCACCGGGCATCTGACGTACTGAGGGAACAGGGCGATTTTCAATCCCGGCGTCAGCAATGCCGACCAAGGCACGGGCAAGTGCCGCACGGCGGTCCGCCGTTTCCACACCCACATACACTGTATTGAAATGACAGAACCGGTTTTTGTCGCTTTCGCCACCCAGAAAGGCGGAGCGGGCAAATCAACCCTCACGACACTTGTCGCGAGCTGCCTCCACTATCTCTACGGCAGAAAGGTCCTCGCCATAGACTGCGACGCAAGGCAGCACAGCATGGTAGAGTACCGCCGGAAAGACAAGCTGGTGATTAAGGAGAATCCCGCTGTCAAGAGACGTTTCACCAAGCTCATGCACAGTTTCGATGGTAGCGTCTATGAGATAATAAGCAGCGGGCCGGGCGAGGCACTCGCCACTGCCCAGAAAGCGATAGACGAAGGCTATGCCGCCGACTTCGTGTTCTTCGATGTCACGGGCACGGTCAACGACCGCGAGATTGTGACACTACTCTCCGCGATGGACTACCTCTTCGTTCCGATAACCCCGGAGACGGGAGACCTGAAAAGCTCTATCGGATTCGCGCACAACGTCCGCGAGTGCATGATACTCACAGGGGATTCGCGCATCAAGGGAACATATCTCGTATGGAACAAGGTGCAGGCAAAAGACCGCGACAGCCTGTGCCAGATAATCAACCGCTATGCCGCCACGATGTGCATAGAGTCCTTGGAGACCATACTCCCCATGAGTGTCAAATTCACCAAGGACGGCACCGAGACAGGCCGGGGCGCGGTCTTCCGCTCAACCTTCATGCCCCCTGACAGGGCACTTCTCAAAAACAGCTATCTGCCCGAACTGGTGGATGAGATTCTCCAAACCATAACCCCCGAAGAATATGCCGACAAGACGTGAGACAAACTTCGACGCCGACAAGTTCCTCGACTCATACGAGGACAGGACAGCCTCCGCGATGCGTGACCCGGCAACGGTCAAAGAGCCGCCCAAGACTGCGGCGAAAGCACCTGAAACTC
The DNA here is from genome assembly GCA_002493515.1 of Porphyromonadaceae bacterium UBA7087. Classification (GTDB taxonomy): domain Bacteria; phylum Bacteroidota; class Bacteroidia; order Bacteroidales; family Muribaculaceae; genus Lepagella. The sequence goes on from DKYZ01000054.1 coordinate 2,421, forward strand.
CCGCCCCCGCCTCACCCAAGGAGGTGGAGTACATGGAGAAATACCTCCTGCCCCAGAAATATGTGCGGGTGATAAAGAGCGGCAAGCAGGTCGCGGTCAGCGACGAGTTCAAGGTCAAGATTCAGAAACTACTGTTGTTCTTCTCCGACGGAGGGACGATAGCCGGATATGTCAACAACGTGCTGGAGCAGCATTTCCGGGAATTTGACGACGTTATCCAGCGAATGTTCAACAAAACCAAGCAGATTTAGATATGGCAGACGAAAATAAAAAAGACATTAAGGAGTGCCCTGCCAAGGAAATGGAGAGCCTGACACCGAAGGAGGTAGAGGCATACCGCTCGATGTTCCTCGAACCGGGAGAGGTCGGGGCGCGAAAAGGGATATTCGTCCCGCGCGAACTGGTGGACAGGCTGAAGATGTCGGTGCCCCTCCTTGACGTGGAGGGTCTCACTATCGGGGTCTATGTAACGCGGATACTCCTGCGTCACTTGTCCGACAACGCCGGCATACTGAACCTCCTTATGGAGAAGGGAAAGAAAAAGACGCGCCTATGAACACCGTCCTGTCCGTACTGATAATCTGCGGCTTCCTGTACCTGTCGTTTGTGACATGGATGTTCCGCAGAAAGGAGGGGGATGCCAAGACCCCACGGAAGGAGGGAGAGGCAAAGCCTGATACCCCGTCATCCCAGCCCTCGCCGCTTTCGATAGTCCCCAAAAGCGACTTCGACATGGACACTTTCCAGAAATCGCTCACCTCCACGATAACCTTTGCCGTCAGACAGGCTCTTGGCTCGGCAACGGGCGATGTCAATCCCTCCGGGACCTACGGCAGCTACGGTGACGGAGACAGCGAAGAAGAAGACCCCGACATGGATGATGTGGACCCCGGACTGGTGTCCCCTCCGGCCACCGGCGACAGCATCGAGGAGATTGAGGACGCGCTGAGCGTGGCGGTCAATCCCGGTGCGGATGCCGACAGCAAGGCCAAGGCCGGCAAGGTGCTGTCAGGGATGCGGGACGTGGTTTTCATCGGCAGGCTGATGGAGGCCGACAGGCGCATCAGCGACGGGGTGATGGAGTGCATAGCCGAGAATATGCGCATGAAGAGCGCGAAGCGCGTCAGGAAGAAAGGCAGTCCCGCCCCTAAAGCCAAGGCAAAGCCCGTGGATATAGGCGGTGTCCTCCGGGACCCGGATTTTGTGAAACATAAAAATGATGACGATGAAGAAGACTGATTACGGATGATGCCGTGCAAGGCACAGCACAGGCCCGTCGAGGCCCCGACACAAACCGCGTCGGGAGAATGAAAGCCCGGCGCACAATACAAGACCCGTATGAAAACAGCAAAAAACAAAATTATGATTCTCAAAGGACGGTTCGTCCTCGCCATGCTCATGGTGCTCTGCTCGGTGCAGTTCATGAGCGCAGCAGGCAACGGCCTTTCGGGTATCAACGAGGCAACCAACATGGTCTCCTCGTATTTTGAGCCCGGCGTGAAACTTATCTACGCCATAGGCGCGGTGGTGGGTCTCATCGGAGGTGTCAAATGCTACTCCAAATGGTCGAGCGGCGACCCCGACACCTCAAAGACCGCCGCAAGCTGGTTCGGTGCCTGTATCTTCCTTATAGTGGCAGCCACAATCCTCAAATCCTTCTTCCTCTGATGGCCGAATATCCGATAAACAAAGGCATAGGCCGCAGCGTGGAATACCGGGGACTGAAAGCGCAATACCTCTTCATATTCGCTGTGGGGCTGCTGTCAATGTTCATACTGTTCGTGGTGATGTATGTCGCGGGGGTGCCCCAGTGGTTCTGTATCGGCTTCACCGCCGTGGCCGCCCCCTCCCTCGTGTGGCTCACCTTCCGGCTCAACGCCAAGTACGGGCAGTACGGACTCATGAAACTCGGCGCGGCAAGGTTTCATCCGCGCTACATAATCAACCGCAAGCGTATCAAACGACTAATAAAGACAAGAAATGCGAAACACGCTTAAAGCGACTACGCTCGAAAGCAAGCTCCCCATTCTGGCCGTCGAACACGGCTGCATCATCTCAAAGGACGCCGACATAACGGTGGCCTTTGAGGTGGGGCTCCCGGAGCTGTTCACCGTCACTTCCGCAGAATACGGGGTCATGCACTCGGCATGGTGCAAGGCCATAAAGGTGCTGCCCCGTTTCTCGGTGGTACACAAGCAGGACATATTCGTCAGTGGGAAATACCGCCCGGAGTTGCAGAAGGAGGGCCTTTCATTCCTTGACCGCTCTTTTGAGCGTCACTTCAACGAGAGGCCGTATCTCGACCACCGGTGCTACCTGTTCCTGACCAAGACCACCCGCGAGAGGGCGAGACAGCAGAGCAATTTCTCGACACTCTGCCGCGGGCGCATACTCCCGAAGGAACTTGACCACGAGGCCGTCGTAAAATTCTTGGAGTCGGTGGAGCAGTTCGAGCGCATCATCAACGACTCCGGCCACATTACCCTGCGCCGCCTCACGGATGAGGAGCTGGTGGGCACGGACACATCTTCGGGACTGATAGAGAAATATATGTCCCTCTCAATGGATGATGTCGCCTGTCTTGAAGACATGGACCTCTCGGCACAGCAGATGAGGATAGGCGACAATATGCTCTGCCTCCATACCCTGTCGGACACCGACGATCTCCCCGCCAAAGTCGGCACCGACAACCGCTATGAACGGTTGTCGACCGACCGCTCGGACTGCCGCATGAGCTTCGCGTCGCCCGTGGGACTGCTGCTGCCCTGCAACCACATCTATAACCAGTATGTGTTTGTCGACGACCATGATGAGAACCTCGCGAGGTTTGAAAAGACCGCCCGCAACATGAACAGTCTCTCCAAATACAGCCGTTCAAATGCTATCAACAAGGAGTGGATAGACCTCTATCTCAACGAGGCGCACAGTTACGGACTCACGTCGGTCAGGGCGCATTTCAACGTAATGGCATGGAGCGACGACGCCGAGGAGCTGCGCCGCATCAAGAACGATGTCGGCGGACAGCTCGCCACGATGGGATGTATGCCGAGGCACAACACAATCGACTGCCCGACACTGTTCTGGGCTGCGATGCCCGGCAACGAGGCGGATTTTCCCTCCGAGGAAAGTTTCTACACGTTTATCGAGCCGGCGGCCTGTCTCTTCACCGCCGAGACAAACTACCGTTCCTCGCTGTCGCCATTCGGCATAAAGATGGTTGACAGGCTCACGGGGAGACCGGTACACCTCGACATCTCCGACGAGCCGATGAAAAGGGGCATAACAACCAACCGCAACAAGTTCATACTCGGACCGTCGGGCAGCGGAAAGTCGTTCTTCACCAACCACTTGGTGCGCCAGTATTATGAGCAGGGTGCCCATGTCCTGCTGATAGACACCGGCAACTCCTATGAGGGATTGAGCAACCTTATCCGCAACCGTACCCACGGGGAGGACGGCATCTATTACACCTACACCGAGGACAGCCCGATTTCATTCAACCCGTTCTATACCGAAGACGGTGTGTTCGACGTGGAGAAAAAGGACAGCATCAAGACCCTGTTGCTGACGCTGTGGAAGTCGGAGGAGGACCATGTGAGCAAGACCGAGAGCGGTGAGCTTGGATCCGCGCTGTCGATGTTCCTTGACAAGATGCGGTCGGACGGCAACATTGTTCCCTGTTTCAACTCCTTCTACGAGTTCATGCGCGA
>DKYZ01000054.1:6455-6729 GCA_002493515.1 Porphyromonadaceae bacterium UBA7087
CTGACGACGCTGAGGCAGTATTACCACGGAGGCCGTTTCGACTTCCTTCTCAACTCGAAAGAGAACATCGACCTGCTCAACAAACGCTTCGTGGTGTTCGAGATTGACTCCATCCGCGACAACAAGGAGCTGTTCCCGGTGGTGACGATTATCATCATGGAGGCCTTCATAAACAAGATGCGCCGTCTGAAGGGCATCCGCAAGCTCCTTATCGTGGAAGAGGCTTGGAAAGCGTTGTCAACCACCACCATGAGCGAGTACCTCAAATATATGT
>DKYZ01000108.1 GCA_002493515.1 Porphyromonadaceae bacterium UBA7087
TTGTAAAGTTACAAAATATCTATGACATTGGCAAACAACCAGTTGAATATTTACTGAATATCCCTAAGGTAATAGCACGACAATGCCGAGTAAGACCCCCTTACCGGCGACACCGGCCTCCCCTTTTCATCAAGCGACGAGGCCAGGAGCCCGGTCTCGCTGTCACACCAATCGGATTTGGCTCGTGCCAGCCACATCTCCACTGTATCCGCGAAGCGGCCTGAGTTCTTACAGGAATAGTCTGACAAAGCGACAATAGCCACAAGCATATCGGGAATATACACGGGTTCATCCGGATATGTATCTATATTCAGAGTCTCGGATTGGAGAATACGCCTGTTCAACGCGAAGCATATGGAATCATGCAGCTGACTGTATCTGCAGTCTCCACCGAGCCTATCATAGTTGCCTATCATCCATGCCAAGTGGCTCAGGTATGACATATGGCTGTTGTCACTGTCAAGAGTCTCCAGCGGATCCTCACCCCAGGCGTTAGAGTCGAATGCCCTGAGTTCCGGCGACATTACGATGCGTATCAGGCTGTCGACAGTCTCGGACGCCGATCGGCTGGTCTCCGAATAAGCATCGGCAATGTTGGCCAACGCGGCAGTCAGCATCGAGCAGGAATACAAGGCCCATTCACCCTGAAACCTCCGCCCTATGGCCCGTGGCATCTCGTCTATCAGTTTCTCAGGCTCGACGACAACCTTCTCCACAAGATAGTTCCTGCGCTGGAGAATCTCCGTCTTCTCCGTCTCAACCGAGCCGTGGCTCCGGCATGAACTTTCTACCCACACCACCTTTACCGCCAGCAACAAAACCACCACTGCTATACCAATCAGCACCTTCCTGTGGCGTGACACAAAAGCTATGACTGCATTCATTCAATACTGAGGTTGGTTAATCAATATGGAGGTTATTCAAATTCGTCATCACAGGAGTCGCGTTCCTTTTTGTATGCACAGAAGACGTCGAGCATCTCCAGGTCGGTGCACATGGCGGCGATGGAATCGAACTTGCAGCGGGCCTTCTCTGAGCCCCGTGCCAGAACCGACGCCCTCACCAGATCGACAGTCTTGGAAACTGTCCTGAACGGCACACTGATTCCATTGGTTATCTCGGAAAGCTCACGGAACCAAGGTTCGGAGGTAATCGTGACGGTATCAACCTTTATATGCATCTGAGCCGCCTTGCGTGCCTCCTGTCGCCAGTCGACGGCATTGTTGACCACGTGGTCGGAATATGTATAACCGATCTCGTGAGGCACGGCATCGGCGATAAGCAGAACGGAGCGCGTGGAACCTTCACGCCATGGAGTCTCATCGATTATCTTACGGAGCACGAGTTCATAGAACTCCGGCCAGTCGCCGCCGGAAGTATCCTTCGACCCGGCGACAAACCGTATGAGGTCATTGGCATTGTCTGTCGGAGGCATACACTGATAGGCGTCGCCGAAAGTATGCGCGTCCATCATGTCGCAATAGTCGCCGAAGGCCACGATGCCGAGACGCAGGTCCTCGTTGTCCTTGAACAGCTGCGGAATCAGCTCCGCCACATCCTTACGGACGGCGTCGATGTATTGGGCCATCGAACCGGTCGTGTCGAAAGCAATCACCATGTCGAGCATCCCGACGTTCTTTTCATTCTCTCTTCTGATTGGGTTCATAATCAATATAGGTTTTGAATTACAATCCTATATACCGCCGCACGCGGTCAGGTAAACAAAAATCTATTGCTCCGGATTGACCCTGTTGGTATGTCAATTCATTTGTATACCGTTATTTCGGGATGCTGAAATCTCACGAAACATCCCGAAGCGTCATATGCCTTTGTCTGGAAATATTTTATCCAGGAATTAAAATCGTCGTTTTTATGCAGAAGTTTGTAAATGCAATAGGAAAGAGAGCCGTAGTATCTGTTTCCGACACGATGCTCGAAATTCCTTTCATTCTCATGACATGCACTGACAACAGCCATCACACATCCCGGCTTAAATTTCTCCGGCACCGGAATGGAGCGGAGATGACTTCTGTCGGAAGGCTTCAGATAATCGGCAGTGCCGCGCATGAATTCCGGCAGCTCATCCATATCCAGAGTATCGTCAAGCTCCTCTCCCCTCTCCAGTCCACGGCTATAACATGCATCGAAAGCGATAAACAACTCGCCTCCCGAACCGAGTTTTCCCCTCACTGCCTCAATCAATGGAGCCAACTCGTCATCGACAAGATGATTCTCTCCTCCATATGGACGTTCTTTCACTGTAAAACGCTCGGATTTATAGGCGTCATATGGCACGAACGCCTCGTCGTAGCCCCTCTTCTCGTCCCCATTGCAGTCAACCACCGGTTGACCATGCCCGGAAAAATGGATATAAACCTTATCGCCCGCGCCACATTCCTTTGCAAGTTTTTTCAAAGCCGCGACAATTCCGGTTTTCACTGCCTTTTCATTGACAACCGATGGCACCTTAAATCCATGCTTTTCCAGAACCGGAGCAAGAAGAGCCACGTCATCATCTCCATGTATGGCATTCCACCCGGTGTGCACAGCGTCATAATCACCAATGCCTATCAACAGCGCACGCTTTGTGGCCATGACATCCGGAACAAACCCGACAACAGATAGGATAATTATAAAGATAAACCTCAACATGACATCAACCTCCACTAATCAAGCATAACGAAGCCGGCCCAGTAATATGGATTGGAATTTTCCTGCCTTATCATTCTCTGAGCCTCGGCAAAAGCCAGGTGCCTCTCCATCCCCCCGAGCCAGTTGTCGTAAAAGAGCTGCATGAGACGGGATGTCTCCTCATCGGATACACGCCAGAGACTCATCACTATGGTTCTGACGCCCGCCAGCTTGAAACCGCGCTGCAATCCGAACACACCCTCCGTAGAACCATTAAGACCCAAGCCTGTCTCACATGCGGACAACACCACAAGTTCCGTATTTCCCAGATCAAGCCGGGAAATCTCCTCCGAAGTGAGGATTCCATCCTCAATCCCCTCCACCGGCTCATCTCCGAGCCACGCGCGGTTTGCTCCCGAGAACAGGAGTCCTGAACGGTTCATCGCAACGTTCGACGCCTTGTTGCGTAAGAAAGGAGTGCGCTCGATTACGGAAGAATCCGAGACATAGAAACCGTGGGTGGCTATATGTAGCAGCGAAGGTGAATCTCCGTCCATTGATTTCAGAGATTCCTCGTTGGCCGCTGTCGAGGTCAACAATCTATTGGGTATTGAGATGCTGTCGAGCTTTCGTGAAATGGCTTGAGCCTCATCGCCACTACCCTTAAGAAACCGCCAACCTCGCCTCTCATCCCTCTCATCTGGAAAGAGAAACCTTGCCCCCCTCTCTTTAAGGACATACGCTCTCGACTCCTCTGCCATAACAGCCGGATCCGCGTCATATAATATACCACCATATACAACAGCATTCTTCGGTATGACATCCTTCATTCTCTCATTGTCTATTATTTTCGCGGTGGAGGAGAGCAATCGAAGGTCGAACGACTCTCCGAGACACTTCTTTCCGTCGTTTAATGCAGAAAACGATATAGAGTTAAACGTCCCTATCGGAGAATAATATATGCGGTTTACATTATCCAATGACGGCTCCAATGGCTTCCATATCAACTTATAAAGGCTGTCGCCGGCACAATCGACCTCAATCTCGCGCAAGCCCTGTCTGATTTTACATCGACCTGACCCATAAAGATACTGCCTATAACCCTCATTATCATATTCATTTACATTGTCAAGAAGACCTGTCAGCAACGTATCGCTACAAAGAGGCACGAGACGCGGAGCCGCATAGCCGGGTCTCACCACCAAAGCCGCATACCCCATGCCGCCGGTGAATTTCAGGTTCTCGACCTCAGGAACCTGTATGAACTCCACGGCAGCCTCACCATCGCCCAACGTTTCCCGGACCTCACGCCAGTCATGCGTCAAGGACTCCATCAGACCGGCATATGATATATTGCGGTTCATCAGATCTTTTTCAAGTGAAAAAGCCCTGAGTCGATAATACTCCGTCGAATCCGGAGACATTCCCTCATCCGCAAGTCTGTCGCGTATATATCCGAGCTCCACGAGAATCTGTCTGCTTGTCTCATCCCCGCTGTTTGCCAATGTGGCTCCGACCCGGTTGGTGGCACGTAGCAGAAGAGCTTTGGAAAACAGAGCGTTGTCGTATATCACATCGTTAAGGTCATCAGAATGTGAATGCAAAGCCACATGGTTCAGCCCCAGGATTAAAGAAAGATTCGCCGTCCAATATCCCTGCCGCTGCGAGGCGTTCATGAACGCGAATTTTCCTATCACGTCCTGCACCATCCCAGCACTCATCTTCCTGACGGTTTCATTCAAGCCTTTGTCTCCCGCAATCAGCTGGGCAAGCACAAGGTTGAACCCGATCTGGCTTCTAAGGCTCGACCGCATATCGACCGAATCATACGATTTTTTGAAGCATTCAAGAGCCTCGGCTATCTCATTGCGCCGAAGAAACAGGACTCCGACATTGTTTAAAATCTGAGACTTCGACTTATCTCCAAGATTCTCCGAGTCGCAGATTCCGATGGCTTTTTCCGACATCTGCAATGCCTCGTCGATATATCCCATCGACTCATACACCATTGACATATTGCTGTATACCTTTGCCTTCTCAGCGGCTCTATACGCAGTTGAATTCTCGACAACGTCAACAGCCATATCAATGTAGGCCTTGCCCCAGAAATCATTACCCATCCCGATAAAGGCAAGAGCGCAATTGTTAAGCACACGTGCGTAATCGGCACCCGTATCATGGTTTTTCTCATATAGGATCCTGGCCTTGCCAAGCCATTGCAAGGCATTACTGTAGCTTCCGGATATGGAGAATATCTGACCGATATCGGAGACAAGCATCCGGTATTCTTTTGAATCCAGATAATCGTTTCCAAGCCGTTCAAGACCTTTGGCAAAATAATATCCAGAGAGGTTTATGTCTCCCATCTCATGATAAAGGGTACCGATTATATGGCACAGACCGGCGAAGGCAATCGGATTTACGTCCGCGTCGTCTTC
>DKYZ01000004.1 GCA_002493515.1 Porphyromonadaceae bacterium UBA7087
CCGGCTACCTTACAATCTCAGGCTTCAATCCCCGTTTCGAGACCTACATGCTGAGGATTCCGAACCGTGAGGTCGAGATGGGCCTGTTCAAGAACCTGCTGCCGGCATACGCCGGCAAGAGCGCGGACGGTGGCTTCATGGAGATAACGGATTTCGTCCTTGACGTGGAGGCCGGCGACGCGGAGGGTTTCCTCACGCGTCTGCAGAGTTTCCTGGCTGACATACCCTACGAGCTGTCGAAGAACAAGCCGGAGGTCTACTTCGAGAACAACCTCTACATAATCTTCAAGCTGATGGGATACTATGTCGATGCAGAGTACCGCACCTCCGACGGACGCATCGACCTCCTGCTGAAGACCGATGACTACATCTATGTGATGGAGCTGAAACTCAACGGTACAGCACAGGACGCCATTGACCAGATCGACGCCAAGGGCTACACACTCCCGTTCCGTACCGATGGCCGCAAACTCTTCAAGATCGGCATCTCCTTCTCCAAGACCACCCGCAACATCGATGACTGGATAATCGAGTAGCCCTGGGCGCCGCAAAGGCCACCCCTCAGATTAAAAGTTGCAGAATTCTGGAAAAGCGGCAAATTCGGGCTTTTAAACAGTGGGAAACCGTACATTTCAGCTTAAACAATATGGAAAACCGTACATCCTCGGATAAAAACATACGGAAAAGCGGCAAATTCCGGCTTTCAGATATTGGAAAACCGTACATTCTCCATATGTTCTCTGTCAAGCCCATGTCGCGCGACGGGGAGCTGCTGATTCTTCCCGTCTATATGGCCGGGATGATATGAATATGCCTCCTTTTTTGCTAAAAATCATTAATATAAGCCTTGAAATTGCGTAACCGGCTGATTTTTTTTACTAATTTTGCACCACGAATCATCATAAACGATTTTATGTACAACCTGAAATTAAAAAATTGTGTCATGGGGCTTGCCGGGCTCGCAATGGCATTTGGCGTCGCTTCATGCGACAGTGACAACGACCCTGAGGTAAAGGACATTACCGGCTCCGACATGTGGGGAGAGGTGCTCCGCGGCGACAACATGTCGCTGCAGTTCTATCCCGACCATTTCGCATATTACTGGGAATATACCTTCAGCGCGGAGGAGAATCCTGAGACCGGCCTCGTGATAGAGGGCGAGTTCCCCGACTCCAGATTCCTCAGCTACAACGTGTATGACGACGATGAGCAGACAAGCTACTGCGAGCGTGGTTTCAGCCTCATGGACGTGCAGATCAAGCCTGAGGACGGTTCTGTCAACCCCTTCACAGGCGCCAGCGCCGACGGCGACAAGAAATACGTGATCTACGTGCTCCCCATGGACGCACCCGAGGCTATCTCAAAGGGAAAGAAAAACATAATCTGGTTTGACAGCGACGTCAAGAAAGTATGCACCATCCTGCGCCACTACATCCCGCAGGGCGACATTAAGGGTGGTGTCGGAATGCCCCTCGTAAAGGGCATCGACCTCAAGACGGGCGAGTTCACAGTCGCTCCCGAGCGCAAGCTCAGCGGTCTGCGCGGCGAGATGGAGATTCCCGGCGGAGCGTTCTCCTCGATGGACAACATGCTCTTCTTCCGCGCCCCCTTCTCTTACGCATATCCCAACGGACCGGCTGAATACTGCTACAACCGCAACGTCCTGGAGGAGGACAAGGTGATGGTGTTCAACTTCAAGGCTCCCAGCTTCCCGAAAAACCCGTCGGAATACGGCAGCGTAGACATGCGTTACTGGTCGGTATGCGTCGGCAACCAGGAGACCTACACTCCGCTCGCAATCAGCGACTACCAGACCAAGATCGACTCCGACGGCTTCGCCAACTACATCATGGCTGACAAAAACAGCCCCAAATATGCCGAGGTACGCGCCATAGCCGAGAAGAAGGGTTACAACATCCTCGAATGGGACGGAAAGAAATGGGGTGACGGCGTCATGATCCTCTACCGCAACATGGTGTTCGCCGACGATTACGCCCACTCCCTCAGGAAGCTCGACCCCGTGGGCCCCGGCGTCAATCCAATGGACAACCCCCAGAAATATATCTGTGTCCTCGCTCTCGGACAATGGGGTGCCACCGACAAGAAGGTAAGCGCCGACGAGTTTATCCAGGCCGACGGCCAGATTCAGCTTCGCCAGCAGCCGGCAAACTGACAGCAGGGCTTCTGCCGATGACATATAGAAATTTATAAATCCAGACAAACGGCCGGAACAGTCCCTCCGCACGGGCGGACTGTCCCGGCTCTCTTCTTTTATATAGACAAAACAACACTCCATCCATGTCAAGACTATTTAAAAAATTCTCAGCCATATCGTTAATACTGACTGTGCTCGCGCCGCTCGGCGGCTGCATCAAGGATGAGCTGCCGGGAATGGAGGTGGATATCCTCGACGTGTCGGCCGACACCGACGGCCTGCTCAACGTGATCTACAATCAATCCGACATCGACGTCTATCTTGCCCCGGAGGTAGACCCCGCAGGCCTATGCCTGGCTTTCGTTCTGTCGGAGGGCGCGACAATCGCCCCGGATCCCGCCTCGGTATCCGATTACTCCTCTCCCAGAAAATTCTCCGTCACCAGCGAGGACCGCAACTGGACCAAGGAATACACCGTCAGGGTGAGATACAGCTCGCTCCCCACCGAATATGATTTCGAGAACTGGGAACAGCCGGAGCGCATGCGCTATCAGATTCCCTATGAGCTCGACGAGACCGGAGACTCGAGACTCAGAATCTGGGCCAGCGGAAACGAGGCCTACAATTTCCTAACCAATAAACATGACGACTACACCGTCTTCCCGACGCAGCCCACTGATGAGGCGTATTCCGGCAAAAAGGCGGCCAAGCTCGTGACGAGGCTCACCGGACAGATCGACAAGCCCATGGCGGCCGGAAACCTTTTCATCGGAAGATTCGACGCCTCCATGCGCGAGCCCAAGGAATCCACAATGTTCGGACTCCCCTTCTCCGGGAAACCGCTCCGCATCAAGGGTTATTACAAATACCGCTCGGGCGGCCTTACCCTCAAGTCGGGAGTAGAGGACAAATGCCGCATCCAGGCCGTGCTCTACCGCACTGACAAGGACGTGAAGCATCTCAACGGATTCAACATACGCACAAGTCCGAACATCGCGGGACGCGCCGAACTGCTTGACGGCAGCGACACGCCCGGAGAGGGATACGTGGCTTTCGACCTGGAGTTCCGATATGATAAGGAAGTGGACCGCGACGCCCTAGCACGCGGCGGCTACAACCTGGCGGTAATCTTCTCTGCAAGCGCTGGCGGCGACAGCTATGACGGGGCCGACGGGAGCACGCTTCTCGTAGACGGCGTAAGGATAATCTGCGAATAACACATCTTCACTCACCAGACAAAAACATCTGAAATGAATATCGCAAGAAACGCAATACTGGCAGCGGGATGCCTTCTCGCCGCAATGACGGCCAACGGAGCCGAACAGCAGCCGCGCAACAGGAAAATCGGATACGAGATAGGTCTCGGGTTCAATATCGGAGCCATGTCGCCGATCGGGCTGCCGGCAGAGATAAGGAAAATCGACAGCTACCAGCCGAAAGCCAACCTCTCGATCGACTTCGCAGTGTCATATATGCTTTCGGATAAATGGGGGATAGGTGCCGGACTCTGTTTCGAGACCAAAGGGATGAAGACAGGAGTCGAGGTGAAAGACTATCACCTCAAGATGAATATCGAGGAGGGCGACGAGCAGGGAACGCGCACCGGCTACTTCACGGGCCGCATCAAGAACGACACCCGGGTGACCTATATCACCATCCCCGTCAACGCGGTCTTCAGGCCCGACAACGACTGGAAGGTGGAGGCCGGTCCATATTTCTCGATAGCGATCGACCGCTCGTTTCTCGGCGACGTAAGCTCGGGCAAGATGCGCGAGACGCCCCTCCATCCGGCCATCGGCATAAGCAAGGCGAGCTACGACTATTCCGACGACATCCGTCATTTCGACTTCGGCATCGGCCTGGGCGGCTCTCGCCGCATTTACCGAGGCCTGAGCGTCAGGGCCGACCTCAAATGGGGACTCCTGACCGTCCTCGACCCGTCGAAACGCACGATCGACATGGACACCTACAACATCTACCTCAACCTCGGCCTCTCCTACGCCTTCTGAGGCAAAAGCACAGCAAGACGCGGGGTCACAACGGCTTATCCATTGTGACCCCGCGTCTTGCAATTGTATAGACCGTCAATCAGACGCCCGCCTGCTCTGCCGCGATATAAGCGTCGAGCTCCTCGTCGGTCATCTCCATGGTCTCCATGAAATCCACATCGTTAGAGACAATAGCCTCATCCACACTGTCATTCACCTCCACATTGGCGGGACGGAAATAGCGCTTGGCCATGCTCCTCTGGGAATCCATCAGCTGCTTCAGAAGAGGGAAAGCCTTGGTGGCCTTTGCTATCTGCACATTCGCGGCCTTGCGCTCCGAGTTGCCCAACAGCGGAATGGCATCCTGACCGATCTGCACGGCATGCACCAGGGTCTCTGCCGCCAGAAGAGTGCTCCGGGTAGTGAGGGATATTCCGTAGCTCACCGACTCCATCACCTGATTGAAAGCCTCATTCTTGTGACGGACATTTCCGGCGGCATCCACCGGGACAATCTCGGTCTTGCCGGAGGGGGTCACGACCTTCATGGGCTTGTAGATAGTCACACTGTCAGCCACGGTCTTCAGCATCGTGAAAAACTCATCGGCCTCGTCATAATACTTGTCGACCTCAAGTCCGCTCTTGGCCGGCTTCTTCCATTCCAGCCCCTGAAGCAGCGCGATAATCTCCTCGGCCGTCTTGGGAGTCTTCTCCTTTTTCTTCTTTTTCTTTTTCTCTTTTTTCTTCTTCTCCTTGCCGTCGTTCGAATCGTCGTCACCAGCCTGGACAGCCTCCATTCCCGATGACACGGCAACTGCGCCGGAACCGGCGACATTAAAGGCCAGCATAGTCGCCATCACGACAGCAACAGCCAAAAAAATCTTTCTCATTCTCGTTAGTTTTTATTTGTTTATGAAAAGTATGATAACCGGCACATCCGTATGCCGTCATTTTGGATTCTTGAGATACTGGGTTATCGTGAACGACCTTGCGTCGTCCTCAAGATATATCTCGAACTTATCCCCCACATCCTTGAGCTCCAGACCCCTCCCGTTTCCTTTCATCACCTCGGCCTTGGGACGCGCCTTGATTGATTCGCCCTGATTGTTAATCAGCCATCTGGAGATGTAATCGGGAAGATATTTCTTGAAAACCCCCTTTGAGGAGGCTGTCAGCGGCAGCCTGATATCCTTATAGTCTCCTATACGGTCAAACTCCAGCACAATCTCCTGGCTGCGGTATGGAATATAATCGCCGTTACTGTCAAACACAGGATTACCTTTTGCATCACATTCCTTGGCGATTATGGTCAGAAAAACAGCCGTCTTATATTCATTCGCCAGATTGCGGTAGATCTGCGCCTTACGTTTCATTCCGGGCACTCCGTAGGAATCCATCCTGTCGGCCAGGGAAGCAAGCTCAAGACATTTGGCCGAAAGCTCGTCACGGGAATCAACCGAACCCTTCAGCGATATGTCCTTGCGCAAAGAGCTCCACCTGCCACGCACATCGTTCTCCACCAGAGGCATCACCGTCCGGAGGCGGTCGGCCGCCAGGGTGAGGGTAGCGTCGTCATACATGTCCTCGCCAGCCAGCATCTCCTCGTAGAGCATACGGGCCGTCTTGAAATCCAGGTTTCCGAAGGCCCTGTCAGCCTCGATCATAAGCGACGGCGGAGTCTTGATGCGCACCTCATACACGCTGGCGGCGCTGACCGATTCTATGCCGTGTTCCCTCAGCGAGAAGGAGAGCGGCGCACAGTCCGGATGATGGACCACAATCTCGCCCGCCGACTCCGGGCCGCGGGCTACGTAGAGCCGGTAGACACCGTCAATCCTCTCTGCCGGTATATACTGCTCGACGCCCGTGAACATCACGTCGTCAAGATCCACATTCACGTTGATCCAGGAATAATACGGCTGCCCGTCCACTTTCGGCAGACGTGCGTCCGACATGGGACGGTTGTCTCCCTGCTTCTGGTATACCGTATCAACTATCAACTCCGTCACCCCCTCGTCATCATAGTCAGACAGATTCCTGCCGTCCTGGAAGAGCTTTTTTCTGAAATCATTATAGATTCCGTATGCCTTCGGAGAATGAGTCTTGTCATAAATCATCTCCGCGGCCTTCAGACATCTGTATAATGTGGCTTTCTTATCAGAGGCGGCATTCTCCGCCACATAACCCGACGGAGTCCTGAGCTCGTCGATGACAGCCAGCCTCTGGCGCACCATCGCGGAGTCCTTTCCACACCCTTCCGACAGACACCTTCCATACAGCTGCTCAGCCTTGGTGAAGTCGAGCTGTGAGAACGCCTTGTCTGCCTCTACAAGTCTCATACCCGGCACCTCAACCTCAATCCGGTAATACTCCCCCGGACGAAGCCTGTCGGTAAAACCCAGGGAGGTGAAATCAATCACACACGGCGCGAAATCGGGATGCACTACAGTGACCTTACCGGCATATATTCCGGCACTCTCTATCGCGAGACCTTTGGCATAGGCCACGCCGGGCTTCCCCTCCCGCGAGGAATCCGGAATCGAGTTTTCGGAATCCTTGACCACCCTCACCCCCTGGAGAGGCTCGGAAAACAGAATCTCTATATGGGCCACATCCTTCGCTCCGGAACCGGTCTCGTCAAGATGAGTCATCGAGACGGGGCGAAGTGAGGTGAGCTGCGCCTGGCAGCATAACGACAGCAGACATGCCGCCGTCGTCAATATATATCTTGCAATCATCTGACGCATGGTGTTAAGTTTCATGTATGTGGTTGCATCATCACTACGACCCTGACCCTATTCAAGAAGCAGAGGCATCTGGTAGATGTTGAATTTAGTGGGGTCGTCAAGCTCGGTCCATCCCCGGAAAAGGATCTGCGGCCCGGAGGGGTGTCCGAAATCCCACACCACATACAGACGGCCCACATCGCTGTAATGGGTGGCGTTCCAGGACTGTATGCACTCCACGGCATAATACCTTCCCTTCTCATCCAGAGAGTGTCCCATCACTGTAATGTCGGAGAACTTCACCTCTATGACCGGATTGACCTTGAAACAGCGTCTCAGTTTCTCTATATAGCCGGCCTTGTCATATTCCTTGTAGACGAATGTCTCCCCGTTGGATGTGTACTTGCGCGAGCCGGTGACCACCAGGACGTCATTGCTGAGAAACTTCTGGAACCATGGTATATCCTTCTCATGGTAGGCCGTGGCAAGCGCCTCCATCCAGGAAAGTATGGTCAGACGGTTGTTTTCATCCTTAACCTCTGACATTCCCCTGACTATTTTATTGTACTGTTCCCGCTGGATGGTGATGTAGACATTCTGTATTATCCCCTGGGCGCTGAACGTGATTCCGATCTCCTCATAATTGGAATCCTCGGGATTCTCATTGTCGATGAAAAGCACAGGGATGTTGCGCAGTTCATATTCACCGAACTGGTTCTGTGCGACCTTCTCTGAAACCGGGGTGTTGAAATCCTCGTCGAACGACGCGTAAACAATCTTCTTTCCTGCCCACATATTGTTGAGGGCGGCCTTGGCCTCCTGGGTTATGTCTATCCCGCTGTAATTGATACCCTTTCCCAGGTCGGCCGCCATGTTCATGGCTGTCAGGATGGCGGCAGCGTTCTTCTGCACCTTTTTCCTCAGGGCCGGGTCATGGTTGAGTCCATAAGGGATATCCACATCCACGCTGTAGTCCGCCTTGTCTGCCGCCGCCGCTTCGGTAGTGTTTCACTGAGTGT
>DKYZ01000070.1:0-26218 GCA_002493515.1 Porphyromonadaceae bacterium UBA7087
GTGTTGAGTCACCATGCAAGGTCTACAGTTCTAATTTTCTGCAAAGCTACAAAAAAACGACGACATGGCAAATTGCCAGGGGAGAGAGGGGGAGGAGCCGTCAGAACCGGATGCCGATGTTGGCCGACAGATTCTCGATGGAGCTGAAGAAGCTGTAGTCGTGGCTCTTATACCAGGTGCCCTTCATCTTCCCGATCAGCGAGAAGAATATATTGCCCATGTTGTAGGTCAGCGCCCCCATACCGTTGATGTTCATCGAGAAGAGATTGCCTTTCCCTTCCAGGGAGTCTTCGTGGCAATGGCAGATGCCTATTGCCGGCATCGCCGTGATGTTGAAGAGAAGATCCCTTGTTATCACCCAGTTGAAACCGTAGCCGAAGAGCAGGGAATATGTGTTGTAGTTCAGCTTGTAGAATGCGTCGGGATCCTTCAGATATGGCTTCACATCCTCCGGCATGGTAGAGAAATCCATGTCGAGGTCGAGCTGGGTGTAGGAGAATCCGAGAAGGAACGACCCGGCGCTTCTTTTCTGAATCTTGGAGAAATTGTAAGAGGCCCCCTGGGAATACTTGCGGTTGTTGAAGAAATAGTAGGCGTTCAGCCCGAAAGTCTCCAGCTGCACCCCCGGGAACCGCTCCTTGAAGATTCTGCCCCCCTTGTACCTGCCCAGCTTCCTGAGGAAAGTGCCGCCCGTGTTCTCGTTGTAGTAGATTTCGGCATTAAACCGTGCGCAGTTGAAACCGAACTCCATCTTCTTGTGGTTCACCGGGTTGGTGCCCACAATGTTGCTCCAGTCGAAGGTGACGCCATAGCTGACGGCCATATACTGGAGGTATGCTCCTATGTTGGAATAGATGTCGCTCATCATCCTTATCGAGAGATTGTCGGGCAGCGTCATGGCATATGAGTCGACCCAGTTGTCGGAGACAACACGGAATTTCCACCTGTGTCCCGTCCCCACCACGTATGTGGTGTCGTATGAGTTGAACACGCGGTCGCCCCAGTTGTAGACATTCACGCAGAATCTGATGAATCCGGGATAACGGATATTCGTGTCGGCCATATTGAAATTTCCCCTCCATATCATTTTCCACCAGGTGCTGTCGGGGGGAGCGGGGGGGAGCGGACGTATCCTTCGGGGCATGGTGTCGGCAATCTCCGTGGCGGAGAGCGACGGGAAGGCGGCGGCAAGGATATTGTCGGATACGGTGTCGGCGCTGTGGGTGGACGCAGAGAGCCCTGCCGGCGCGGCAAGCGCCAGCATGACCAGGAGAAGCAGGGAGAGGAACGTCCTCATGCGCCGCGCCTGGAGAGGAGTCTTGAGGCTTCGGCCGCCCGGTCGTCGGGCACGCATAGGGTTATGGAGCCTTGTCCGGCACCAGGAGCCGGGAAAAGCTCTGAGAGGGCGCCTTGCTCCACCACGGCGTCAATGCCGTGGCTTTTCAGGAAACCCTTGTCGATATATGCTTCGGGGAGAGTGGAATATTCGTTGATGACTGTCATACTTTTCTGATAAGGTAGGGGGGTGAGGCTCACTTTATTCCGCGTTTGTCGAGCTCGTGCTGATAGCGCAGGGCGTTGGCCACGTGGTCGCGGTAGTTGGAGGCGAAATTGTGGAAACCCGAGAAATCCTCCTTCGCGCACATGTAGATATAATCCGATGGCTTGGAATCGAGCACCGCGTCGATGGTCTTCACGGATGTCGTGCGTATCGGCGCGGGGGGAAGCCCGGCGTGGAGGTAGGTGTTGTAGGGGGAGTCGGCGTGCAGATGGGCCGAGGTGACCCTTCGGATTGTGAAATCGTTGAGGGCGAATCTCACCGTCGGGTCGGCCTGCAGCTTCATGCCCCGCTGGAGGCGGTTGACGTAAAGGCGCCCGATGGTGCCCTTCTCTTCCTCCTTGTTCGACTCCTCATCCACGATAGAGGCTATTATGGCCGCCTCCGCCGGAGTCAGCCCCAGGTCGGCTGCCTTGCGGCGCCGTGTGGGGGTCCAAACATTGCGGTAGTGGGCGCCGATTTTCTCCACAAGCTCGGCTGGGGTCGTGGTCCAGTAGATCTCATACGTGTCGTCGAGGAAGAGCGCGAGGGCCTGGTCGGGCGAGAGACCGAACCCGGCGAGAGTCGCCGAGTCGGTAAGGACGCTCTCCAGTTCGCCGGCGGTGAAATCCGTCTTGGCGGCGATGCGTGAGGCCATCAGCGGCATGCTGCGGAATCCGTTGATGGTGATCCTGACGGGATTCTGGGCCCCCCGGTGAAGGCGTCGGGCCGCCATGAAAGCGTTCATGCCCTTCGGAATCAGGTATGCGCCGTGGCGTTGCGAGAAATCGGCGTTGTGAAGCCTGTTGAGGCGAATCACCTTGTCGGCATACGACTTGCCGAGATATTTGGTGAGTGAGTCGGCCACCGTCTGGAAGGTGGCCGACTTCGGGATTTTAATAATAGCGTCTCTGTCGGCGCTCTCCACCATCATGGGGACTACCATAATGAAAGTCACGGTGAGAAACACGAGGGCAATGCCCAGAATCCATTTCGTCAGCCGGAGGTCTTTTCTTTTTCTGGGGTGGGCTACGTCGGCAGGGTTTTCCTGAGTCATTTCTTGTCTTTGAGTTTTCCGAGCTGGCGCTCAAGTGCGTCGAGGCAGAGGTCGAGGGCCTCCTCGAATGTGTCGGCGGTCTTTGAGGCGAAGAGATCGGGAGCCCCGGGCACCATGAGCTGCACGCCGGCCTCCTTGTTCATGGCGGTCTCAGGCTTGATGAGGCGGAAATTAACCTCCACGTCGGTGATGGCCTCGAAGCGGCGTGCGAGTTTCTCTACTTTCTTGTTGGCAAATGCGACGAGTTTGTCGGAGATGTCAAAATGAATGGCTTTGATCTGAACTTCCATAATCTGAAAATTTTTATGGGTTATTGCAAACGGTTGTCAGCCGTGGGAGAGGGGGCGCAGACGGCATGTGAGGCGAGGAATGACGTCCGGAGCGCTCGGCTTTCACAAAGGTAAACAAAAAATCCGGAATAATTGCTCAATGCGGGCGAAAAAAAGATTTCCGGGGCGAATTTCAGCCGTCGGAGACCCTCTCCACCACCCCCTCCCTGACATACCATACGTAGCCCTGCGCCTCGGCGGCGAGACCTCCGGCGAGGACCGCGTCGACGTATCCCCGCACCTGCCGGCGGTGGACGTTCCCCTCCGGACGCTTGCCGAACTTGTAGTCGACCACGACGGCACGCTGCCCGTCGGCCGAGACCATCACGCGGTCGGGGCGCAGGTTGCGCTGTCCGTGAATCAGGATATCGCGCTCGTTGAGCACGCGCCATTCCCCGCTGAACCATCCGCGCACCTCCGCGCCGGAGATGGCCTCGCGCAGAAACGCCTCCGTCTCCATGGCGGCGCGTCTGGTGAGCAGTCCTTTGGTCTCCAGAATGCGCACTGCCCGGAGAAGGTCGGAGGCCATGGCCACATTCTCAAGCACCGAGTGCATCAGGTTTCCCTCGCTGCGCGGGTCGCGGTCGAGCTCTTCCGGATCCTCCTCCTCCCCGTCGCCCTCTTTCTCCGCCGGCAGCCGCCCGGCGGAGCGGTATTTGATATCGAATCTCACACGGCTTACGCTATATTCGTCAATGTCGAAAGTCTCGGCTCCCTGCGCGTTGCCGTTGCCCTCCGGCGCGACGTCCGCGCAGGGGGCGCCGACGGCCACACGGAGAATCCTGTCGCCATCGCGCTCCACCCTCACCAGCCCCGGGGGAAGGAGCATATCCGCGTCGGCGCCATCGTCGTCGGGGAGGCAAAGGGTGCCGTCGTCAGGCACGAAGACTTCCCTCAGACACTGGCCGAGCTTGTATTCCTTCCCGAGCTCGCGGGTCTGGCGCCGGCTGTCGCCCTTTCCCTTGTCGAGGCTTGTGAAGACATACAGCTCGTCGACGGCGCGTGTGAACGCCACGTAATACTGGTTCACCTTGTCCATGGTGTAGAGGTCGTGAAACTCGCGGAGCTCGTTTTCATGGTCGGTGCCCTCAAGCGAGCTGTCGGTTATCACGGGGAGGAAGTCGGGGAGCGTATGTTGCGGGTCGAGCTGTGGCGAGGGCCTTACCCAGCGCCATTCTCCCCGGCGTCCGCCGCTGCGGAGCGCCTGGTTGGCGTCGGGGAGAATCACGCAGCGGAACTCGAGCCCTTTCGATTTATGCACCGTCATGACCTGCACTGCGTCGGCCCCTTCGGGCGATGATACGGGCGTTTTCTCCCCCTTGACCCTCCACCATTCCAGAAACGACGACACATCGGCGGCGTGTCCCTCGCAGAAAGCCATCACCAGGTCTTCGAAGGCGGCCAGGAACATGGCTTCGCTGCGTCTCAGCTCATGCGACACGAAAGTCTGTATTATCTCCTCCACGAGGGCCGGAAGCGCCACGGTCTGCATACCCTCCACCATCTCGGTGAGCGGGGAGGGCGCCCCGGGAATCATCCTGCCTCCCGGGAACCATCGGGCGAGAATCTGCGCCGAATCCATCTCCGGATGCTGCATGGCGTAGAAATTGAAGATTTTCTTCGGGTCGCGGTTGTTGTCGAGGGCCTGCAGCGCGCTTATCACTGTCCTGACCGATTTTGCCGACGACACGCGCAGCGACTCCTCGCTGATAAACTCCACCGGGGTCTCTCCCCCCGCAAGCGTGGCGTTGTAGGCCACGAGCGAGTCGATGGCGGCGGTGCCGTCGTTGTTGGTGGCCACGAGGACCGCCATGTCTCTCCAGCGGTAGCCCCGGGAGTGAAGGCTGGAGAGGAGGGGGCCGAGGTAGGGATAGCGGAGGGGGGAAGGATTGTCGGAGGGGTCGGGATTATCGGGATTATCGGAGGGATCGGAATTATCGGAGATGAAATTGATCTCGATGTAGCCGGAGCGGTCGCGGTGGTGGGGATATTGCACGGTGTTTGAATAGAGCTCGGGGAGATGGCCCACGTCGGAGCCGTCGTGGGGAAGAAGGGCGCTGAGGGCCTTGAAGAAAAGGTTGTTGAACTCCACGACCGTGCGGCGGCTGCGCCAGTTGGTGTTTTCCTGACGAAGGTCGCCGTCGGGCACACGCAGCGGGAAGTCGCGGGGCACGACGTCGGTGATGAGCGTCGGGTCGGCGTTGCGGAAACGGTAGATGCTCTGCTTTGCGTCGCCGATCATCAGGTTGTAGTTGCCGCGGCTCTCGCTCTCATGTAGAAGCGGGCGGAGGTTGCCCCATTGCAGGCGTGAGGTGTCCTGGAACTCGTCGATGAGATAATGGTCGAGGCGCGTACCGAGACGCTCGTAGACGAAGGGGGTGTCGTCGTCGCCTATTATACGGCGAAGGATGGAGTTGGTCTCTCCGAGCTGGAGCATGTTGCCGGCCTCGAGGAGCTGCCTGATGTATTCCTGAGCCTCAAGGAGAAGCCCCAGGAAGGGCATGAGCCTGTCGTATGCGCGCCAGTGGACCACCTCCGGCGAGACGAGGTATGCGAGCCATTTCTCTATTACGGCGTATGTATCCACGGCAGTGTCGGTAAGCGCGAGGGCGGTGGATGTGTCGCACGCATAGATTGCCGGTGTCTTTTTGGTGGCTTTCTTGATGACCTTGACCGCCGGTTTTCCGTCGCTCCAGTCGATGAATTTTGCGCTTGGGGCGGTCATGGGGTCGGCGGTGATGACCTTGATCAGCTGCGAGGCCATGTAGGCCCATCCCTGCGATTGGATGTCTACTCCGGCTGCGGCAAACTGCGCCTGGAGGGCGCGGGCAGCGTCGGCAGCGTCGGCGTGGAGGCTGCGGATGCGTGAGTTGATGCGCCGGTTGAATCCGTCGTATATGTCGGGCAGGTCGTGGCGCCGCTCGAGATATTGTCCGAGGGCCTCGCGCACCATCTTGTAGTCCTCGTTGTCGAGCTTCATCACGGCTGCGAGCAGCTGGCCGTAGGTGGATGTGCGCGAGTTGTCGCGCCGGAAGGCGTTCCATGCCCTGCCGTTCTCGCGGTCGCGCGTCATGATGTGAGAGAGCCAGTATTCGGCCCGTAGGTTGCGGCGGTGGTTGATGTCGTCGAAAAGGAGGTCGATGGCGGCTGCGGCGAGGTAGTCGTTGTCAAGCTCTATCTGATATGAGTCGCTGATGTCGGTCTCGTAGGCGAATGTGCGCAACACGGTCTGGAAGAATGAGTCGATTGTCGAGACCTTGAAGTCGGAATAGTCGTTCAGGAGGGCTGAGAGGGCGGCGGCGCATGTGCGCGACAGCTCGCCCGGCGGGCAGTCGAGCTGCCTGATGAACTCGTCGAGATAGTCGGGATGCCGACCTTCTCCACGGTATGTGGCCAGGGCAGCGAGTTTGTCGACAATTCGCTGCTTCATCTCGTTTGTGGCCTTGTTGGTGAACGTTATGGCGAGGATGCGCGGGAGCGCGTCGATGATCTCGGAGTGAGAGCGCAGACGGGGTTCCTCCCCCTCGACGGTGGTGGTGATCAGACACCATATGAATTTCTTTGCCAGTGCGTAGGTCTTTCCCGACCCGGCTGAGGCGCGTTGAAGCTGCAGCATACGAATGAGCGGACGTTTGTTTATCTGACGGTGACCTTATGGCCCATTCCGCGCAGGAGGTCGGCAGCCTCCTTGCGGCGGTCGCCCTGGAGAAGGATCTCGCCTCCTCTGGCGGAGCCCCCTGTGGCGAGACGCTGCCTGAGGGTGCGGGCTATATCAACTACCTCCTGTTCGGGGAGTGAGAAGCCCTCTATGATTGTGGCAGCTTTCCCTTTTCGTCCCTTTTTGTCGAGGAGCACGATCAGCGACTGCCTCGCGGGGGCGTCGTCGGCGGGGGCGGGCATATCGGGGGTTTCGTCTACAGGAACCGAGGCGCGCAGGGCGCCGAGAGCATCTTTCCAGTCTTGCATATGAGAAAATTTTCGACAAAAATAATAAAAAAAAATGATATATGGGGGATTGCGGGCGGCGCTTGATTGGGGGCATCACTGCGGGCGGAGCCCTTGCACGGGGACAGGCTAACGCCGACATGAGCGGGAAGGGGAGATGAAAGACGCCGGGAAGGGCATGGAGGCTCTTTCCGGCGTCGGGTTGTTGTGGTTTGTGGGGTTGTTGTCAGTCGTCGTTGTGTCTGTTGCGCGGGGTGAATGTGCGTTGGCTGCGGTCGTTGTCGCGGCGCGGGCCTCTGTCGCCACCTTCGCGACGCGGGCCTCTGTCGCCACCTTCGCGACGCGGGCCTCTCTCACCGCCTTCGCGACGTGGTCCTCTGTCGCCGCCTTCACGGCGCGGGCCTCTGTCGCCACCCTCGCGGCGCGGACGCCCCTCACGCTCTACGTAGCCTTCCGGCTTCTGCGTCAGCACGCGCATCGACAGACGGTATTTTCCGGTCTTCTTGTCGATCTCGATGAGCTTCACCTTCACCTTGTCGCCCTCCTTGAGGCCGCTGTCCTCCATGGAGTCGAGGCGGTCCCACGAGATTTCACTGATGTGGAGCAGGCCGTCGCGTCCGGGCATGAACTCGACGAAAGCGCCGAAGTCAAGGATGGAGCGTACGGTGCCGTCGTAGATCTCGCCCTCCTCAGGCTGAGCCACGATGGCCTTGATCTTGGCCAGGGCCGCATCGATGCTTGCCTTGTCTTTGGAGGCGATTTCCACGCGTCCGATGCCAGTCTTCTCATCCTCGTCGATGGAGATCACCGAGCCGGTCTCCTCCTGGATGCCCTGTATCACCTTGCCCTGCGGGCCGATGACGGCGCCGATCATCTCCTTGGGAATCTCGATTGTCACAAGACGCGGCACGTGGGGCTTGTAGTCCTCGCGGGCCTCGGGGATGGTGTCGTGGATTATGTTGAGGATATGGAGGCGACCCTCCTTAGCCTGGGCGAGGGCCTTCTCGAGGATGTCGTAGCTGAGGCCGTCACACTTGATATCCATCTGTGTGGCCGTGATTCCCTTCTCGGTGCCTGTCACTTTGAAGTCCATGTCGCCGAGATGGTCCTCGTCGCCGAGGATATCGGAGAGCACGGCATATTTCACGTTGCCCTTGTCGGAGATGAGACCCATTGCAACTCCGGCCACGGGGCGCTTCATCTTCACGCCGGCGTCAAGCAGGGCGAGCGTTCCGCCGCAGACAGTGGCCATAGACGAAGAGCCGTTGCTCTCGAGGATGTCGCTGACGATTCGGCAGGTGTAGGGGAAATTGTCGGGGAACATGCGCTTGAGGGCGCGGTGGGCGAGGTTGCCGTGGCCGATCTCGCGGCGGCCAACGCCACGCACGGGGCGTGCCTCGCCTGTGGAGAAGGGCGGGAAGTTATAGTGAAGCAGGAAACGCTCCTTGCTCTGGTTGAGCACGTCGTCCACGATTTTCTCGTCGAGGGTCGTGCCGAGGGTTGCTGTCACGAGCGCCTGGGTCTCGCCACGTGTAAAGATGGCGGCTCCGTGGGGGCCGGGCAGATAGTCCACCTCACACCAGATGGGGCGGATCTCGGTGGTCTTGCGGCCGTCGAGGCGTATTCCCTCGTCGAGCACACAGCGGCGCATGGCCTCTTTCTCCACGTCATGGTAGTAGCGGCGTGCCATGGCCTCGCGCTGCTCCTCGGTGTATTTCTCAAGCTGCTCGTCGGTCATCGGGGGGAGCATCTCGATATAATCGTCGATGATGGCCTTGAAAGATTCGTTGCGCCACTGCTTGTCGGCGCTTCCGGTGCGGGCGATTGCATAGGCCTTGTCGTAGCATTTCTGCTCCACGTCGCGGCGCAGCTCGTCGTCGTTTACCTCGTGGCAATACTCGCGCTTCTGCTCCCTGCCCGCCTCTTTCATGAGCTCGAGCTGGGCCACGCAATGCTTCTTTATCTCCTCGTGGGCTACCTTGAGGGCCTCGAGGAGCTCTGCCTCGGAGACCTCGTTCATCTCGCCCTCCACCATCATGATGTTGTCGTAGGTGGCGCCTACCATCAGCTCTATGTCGGCGCGCTCCATCTGGGAGAAGGTAGGATTGATCACCCACTCACCGTCCACGCGGGCCACGCGCACCTCCGAGATGGGGCCCTGGAATGGAATGTCGCTCACCATGAGTGCAGCCGAGGCCGCGATGCCCGCCAGGGCGTCGGGAGCGTCGTTCTCATCGGCGGAATAGAGGGTGACGTTGACAAACGTCTCAGCGTGATAGTTGTCAGGGAAGAGAGGACGGAGCACCCTGTCTACCAGACGGGATGTCAGTATCTCATAGTCGCTGGCGCGTCCCTCCCTCTTGAGGAATCCTCCGGGATAGCGCCCGATAGATGCGTATTTCTCCTTATACTCAACTGTGAGGGGCATGAAATCCACTCCCTCGTTGGCCTCCTGGGCCGAACATACGGTGGCCAGCAGCATGGTGTTGCCCATGCGCACCTCCACAGCTCCATCAGCCTGCTTGGCAAGCTTGCCGGTCTCGATGGTGATCTGACGGCCGTCGCCAAGCTCTATGGTCTTTTTGAATGGCTGTAACATAAAAATTCTTTATCGTTTTTCTTCGCAATGATATAGATGAAGCGAGGGCTCGGGCTGCCTGGCCGGAACCTCCGCGAAATTTAATTGTGCAAAGTTAGCGATTTTATTTGACATAAGCCGGGGATTGTTAGTATATTTGCAGTCGAAATCGCGAATTAGCCGCCATCGGCCCTGATTCGAATGATAATTGTATTAAAAAACCGCATCAGAAATGACAATAAGAACCAAATCAGCGGTAAGGGTCGCGCTCGGGACTCTCGCCGCATCAATTCTCGCCACAGCGTGCTCCGAGCCCTCCTTCAGGGTGAAGGGTGAGATAGAGGGGGCCGACAATACGCCGGTAGTGCTCGAGAAAGCCGATTTCCACGGCCGCTGGATGGCCGTCGACAGCACACGCACCTCCGGGTCGGGCTCATTTTCCATCACCCATGCCGCGCCGGCGGCTCCCGAGATTTATCGCCTTAATGTCGACGGACGGTATGTATATCTTCCCGTTGACTCCACTGAGATATTGACCGTGACCTCCTCGCTCGCCGATTTCGGGCTGAGGCACAAGGTGGAGGGTACGCCCGGAGCCGAGCTACTGACGAGATTCGACCGTGAGTTCCTCGCCTTTCCGCAGGAGGCTCCCGCCGACTCGGTGGCAGCCTTCAAGCGCCGTGTCTTCACCAACTACATGTATCAGAACCCCGGCTCGGTGGTGACATACTACATCCTGACCAAGACCCGGGGCGACAGGCAGCTCTTCGACCCTCAGGCCGACGATGACTACAAGTATTTCGCAGCCGTGGCCACGGGCTACAAGCAGATGCGTCCCGACGACCCGCATACGAAGCTTCTTGAGAACACCACCCTCCAGGCGATGCGCGAGCGCAATTCCCGCAAGGGTCTCAGAAGGGCAGTGGAGGCCGAGGAGATAAAGCTCGTGGATATCGAGCTGCGCGATGAGAAGGGGGATGTGAGGAAACTGTCGGATGTCGCCGGCAAGGGTAAACCGACGGTAGTGGTATTCTCGGTGATGACCGCTCCGGATTCCCCGGATTTCAACCGCCGCCTTTCCGAAGTCTACAAAAAGCGTGGTGGCGGACTGGAAATATATCAGGTGTCGCTCGATGCCGACCAGTATGCCTGGCGCGACGCTGCCGTGAATCTGCCCTGGGTGACTGTGTTTGACCCCGAGGGCGCCTCCTCGCAGGCCGCCGCACGCTATAATGTAGGGGCGCTTCCCGCCTTCTTCATCTATAATGCCAACGGCGAGCTGATTGACCGCGCTTTCGATTTTGACAGCCTTAACGCCTCATTGGCGGGAGTGTGAGGAAAGATGAGGCGTATGGATCTGTTCTCCTCTCTCTTCCTAGTCGTCGGCGACGGGCCATACTGTGAAGCCGTATGAGTTGTTTGTGCCCCTACAGGACCCGCAGGCAGTCACGGCTTTATTATCTCCTGTCATCTTGTCTCGGGATTCCTCAATATTCTTCGGACGATCATCAAGATAGAACAGAAGTGCCTGGTGCGCGTTTTGACTGGAGATATAGTAAAGTGTCCCCGAGCAGATGTATGTGATCATGGAGTAGGCCGGCCAGGTCATTTTAGTATATTCGTCATTATCAAGAGGCGCTTTCCCGTTTGCCTCGGTCATGTCCCTCATGCCGGTTGCGTACAGACACACATCACTGCCGAAGCCGTCGGAGTTGCTTTTAAGATGCCAGCATCTGTTTTGGGCGTCCCATGTCACAGGATTGTCGGGATATGCCCCATGGCAATAATATTCGCCCTGATAATCCAGCATATTTGTGAATGCTCCCGCGCAGGGCATATGGTATCCCGGCGGGCATGGGTCGTAGATGGTCTTGACCACCTTTTGGAAGTTCGCGGGGTCTTTGGAATTCACAATCCCGTCGGATGAGGCGGCGGAGTTCCAGGCGTTATACATAGAGGAAGCCTCGCCGGACTCAAGCACACCGCCGGTGCCTGGACGATACCAGTGCTTTCTGTAGTCGGTCGCTCCTCCCGCTGTGCCTCTAACGAAGTGGTGGGGATGCCGGATGGCCTCCCCGAGGGTATAGCCGTTGCCGATTGGATTGCCGTCGGCGTCCTTGGACCGTGTGAAGGCGTATTCCGGAAGATAGTCGAAGAAGGCCTTGTTGAGCATAGTGAACTCGTTGTCGAGCCCTCCACCCCAATATTGGTAGTCGTTCTTGTCATAGACTCCGGGGAGCATGGGGTCTTTACGTCCCCATTGGTAATAAGTGTTGTCGCCGGCGTTGGAGGCCGTCACGCCGTCCTGCGGCAGCTCCACATAGCAGACCCGTTTTGCGCCGTCGGCGTCCTTGAGGCTGAACTCGAACTTTAGCATGACCCTCCTCGGGTCGTTCCCTCCGTGGGCGTCGCAGTAGCCGAGGGTCGTCGGAGGGAAAGTGAACGTATGCTCGTTGCCGGAGGAGTCTTTGGTCTTGGTCTCGATATGCTCATCCTCCCTTTCATACCAGGTTTCCTCCCTTACCCATATATGCCAGCTCCATACAATGTCGTTGTCATTGTTGCGCACGGCTATGACCGCGTTCCCCTGTGCGATGGAGAGGTCGCTGACCCGGAAGCTGACGCTGCCTTTGTCCTCGGACAGAATTACGCGGTCCACGAGCCCCGGGGAGTCGTCCCACAGCAGAAAAGCGTCTTTCAGAGAGACGGGCTGGGCTGAGATTCTGGAGTATTCGATTTTGTTATCCCGGTGGTCCACAAAATGGTTCATTCCCGGCTCATGATCGCCACGGCCTGCCGCATCAAAGTCGAATGACGCCTTGTTGACAGTCCCGTCCGCGTTAAGCGAGTTGCCGTATACGGTCGGGAAAGTGTAGTTTCCCGGGGAGCTGATCATGTAGCAGTTGGCCGAGCCTCTCTCCAGAGAGAGGTCGCATGGACTCTCGTTGAATTTCTTGCCGTTGAACTTATCATGCGACGACTTGAATACAGACTGCGCGGCGTCAGGCAGGGCGAGCGTTCCCGGGGAGGGTTTGGTGCTCCCTTCGGAGAGGAGCCTGTCGGCATCATTGTCAGGAATCCATTTGGCCTTCTTCCAGTCTCCCTCGGCAGGCGTCCAGCCTCCGGCTTGCGCCGAAGGGTCGCTTGCCGCATAGTATATGTCGAACGGGACAGCGACATTTTTTGTCTCTTCCCCGGCCTGGGTCACACGTACATAGGCCTGGAGACGGGTGTCGTGGAGGATTCCGGAGAATGGCCAAGACTCGATGTCGAAATCCTTCTCGCTGCCGGAGAGTCTCCTTTTCACCACCACCACAGGGTCGGCCACGACGCCCGTGGAGGAGAGGGAATAGGTGTAGATTGAGCCGGGTGTCCAGGATTTCCCCTCGCCGCCGATGGGGGATGAGACAGTCCTTTCGGTCTGCGACAGCTTGTCCTTGAATTTTATGGAGAGCGTGGCGGAGGCCGGGAGCTGCTCGTGCGGAATCATGAAAAAGGTCATCAGCGTGCCCTCCGAATCCTCCACGATGTCGGTGGGGTTTCCGTAAGGATTCTGTCCATCGGTATTTTTATCCTTATATTCGGTGCTGACGGTTGCGGCCGCCGTGAATGAGGTCGTCGCTTCGCCGACGGGAGTCCATACGTTTGTCAGGAGATTCAGAGAGCCGGAGCCGTAGATTCCCGACAAAGAGACCTCCGTGATGTCGCCGGCGAGGAAAGCGTCGCCGAGACGCACTCTCACTGCTGTGAGGGCATGTCGGAACGTCAGGTCCACATCGGCTCCCCCGGAGCCGGCGACATCCTTGGATGCGGTCAGGAGGTCTGTCTGGCCGGTGACGGTTTTGGAGGGTGTGAACCTTAGTGTGGGAACTCCGTCGGGTGTGGAGTATACCGCCTCAGGGCAGTCTTCTGAGTAGGGAGCATAGGCCAGGAAGCGGACGCGGCCGGAACCGGGCCAGTCGAGACGTGTCCCTGCCTCGGGAACCCATACAGTGGCGGCCTTGGAGACCCGAATGTCAGACGCGAGATTCGCCCCGAAAGGGGCGAGCTGGTCGGCCGAGGCTTCCGCGGTCCCGTTGTAGCATATCGCCGACACCCCGAAAGAGGAGGGGAATGATTCGTCTGTCACCACCTTTCCCCGCGTGGCCTCCACCTGCCCGGCCGGCAGGTGGATAGCCCCTATATCCTCCCTCTCTGTCACGAGGAAGAGGCTTCCCCCCTCATCGGAGGCTGGGAGCTCGTCGATGGAGATCTCCGTGTCCGCACCGCGTGTGTTGGGAACCCCTTTCAGCCAGGAAGACTCCATCGACACGGAGAAGCGTAGTCCGGCCACAGGATCGCCGTGGTCATACGGAAGGTCGTCGCTACAAGAGCAGAGAGGCAGGAGCACGGCGGCCCAGAGGGCGCCCAGTGCCTGGGATAGTCGGTGGGGTATCAGTGATGCCATTGAAAATTCGGATATTGGAAATTTGGATATGGAGGTTAGTCATCGGCGCGGTCTGTGCCGGAGACGGGCCGCGCCGATGGTGATATGGTGTTTGTCAGGGAAGCGACGGCTCGTCGGTGTCGGGGTTTTCAGGATTTCCCGGAGTCCAGTCATGGTCAGTCCAATCCTCCACAGTCACATTGAAGCTGATGGGGTAGTCAAGCACAGGGTCGCCAGGACGCTTGCCCTCCGGTCTTACCCTGATGTATTTATCGTCGGAGGGGATGCCGTCCGGAAGTTCTGGAGGATAGATGCCGGCGCCGCTTCCAGCCCCGCAGAAAGAGAGAGAGTAGGTATAGCGTTTGCTGGGCTCCCAGTTCGTTCCGACAGGCACGCATGAGAATCCGTATTCATCCCTGTCGAAATTCCCGGTGTAGGGGAAGAGCTGATGGATATGGGTCTCGCCTTCCGTTTTCACAGACGCGTCGGCTGTACCCTCATGGAGAGCTCCCTTGTGTTTGGCCTCCACACGGCATAGAAACAGTATGTATGCCCCTTGGCTGATATTGGGATTGTCGTTTTTTATGTCCCATCCGTTCAGATTCTGGGGAATGAGCAGGAGGTTGGTTTTGTCGGAGCTGCAGAGAAGGGGTGTCTGTGTGGGGTCGAGTCCTATGACATTGGTGAATTCCTTGCCGTAGAATGTCTTGTCTGAGAGATTAGTCCAATCCAGGTCTGTGGTATGGAGGACGGGATTATCCGGGTCATCGGCCTGATTGGCAGTCGATGGCTTGTTGACGAGAGTCCCTTTCCCATAGGGGTTCACAAACCAGACCCCTTTTATGTATACAGTCTTGGGGTCGTCGTCTGTCCCTGTGGTCGTGACGCCGCCTGTGGCCTTGACCTCGATATTCGACAGGGTGTGGCGGAAGTAAAGGTCGATTGTTGTACCCTTCTCTTTGTCGACCTTCTTGTAGTCCGCAATCAGGTCTATCTGGTTCTCGGGTTCTTGCACCGGGGAGAATCCTTTGACAGATAGCTTTTTCGCGTTGTTCTCTACAGCGATAGAGGGGTCGACGGGGCCGATGGCCCAGAAATGTAGGGTGTTGATGTCGGAGGGCCAGAAGATGGAGTGGTCGAACGTGTAGTAGTCCTTGCCGGCCGGGCGCGTGGCTTTCAGTCCGTTGATAAACGGCTCTGAGTCCACGATGTCGGAGAAGGCCCAGACGCGGAAGTCCTTCAAGTCGTTTGTGGATGTGATGTTTTTCGCCCGGGTGATGCAGGTGTTGAACGTGATACCGGGATTTCGGCTGTCGTCGTAGACGGCCTCCTCGGAACAGGCTCCGGCCATCAGCAACGCGGCGATTCCGATAGGTAAGGTTTTGAGGTTCATAATGAGAAGTTTAAATTATTGATTGATTATTAAGTTTCTGGAAAGTCAAATGACTGTCTGATATTCAGTTTCAGTAAAAATATGGCGTTGTCACTGCATATCGAGTTTGATGTCTACATCCCCCTCCCAATCCTCGACAGATGGTGTCATTCCCGCCTCCCGCGGGTCCGGGAGGGTGATTCCGTCTATCACGATATGTATGTGTCGCGGGTCGGGGGCGTCATGGATCTGGGATGTGACGTCGAAATAATAATAGTGGCGGTCGGATGTGTATATGGAGAGGATGTGTCGTCGCTTCCCGGCGTGGCAGTGGCCGAAAACCGTCAGTTCTCCTGTCATTGTAGAGGCGTCGACCGCGTCGACCGGGAAAGGCACTGTCACATCGTCGCCGGCCGGAGTCTTGGCGGCCGGGGAGAAGGCTCCGGAGAGGGTGGAGAGCGTCCCGCTTACCTCGAGTGAGGAATTGATGTTGGAGACGTTGGTAAGTGTCACCGAGCATTGGTATGTGGCCGCGGAGGGGTAGAGGGTCAGCGACTGGCCGGAGATGCCGGGAAGAATGTAGAGTTTCTCGCGCGTGTCGGCCCACAAGAGACCCGGGGCGCCCACGACAGGCTCGTCCTCGACCGACCCGAGCCTGGGTGGGTCAGAGGGTGCCTGTCGCATCATGGGTGCGAGCAGAGGCTGCATGCCGGTGGTGAGCGTGAATCCGGCGTATGAGTCTCCCCTCTCCACAAGTGTCTCCATAGAGCCGCTGAAAGCCACTGCATCGAACATTCCGGAAGGGACACGGATCACAGAACCCTCCGGGTTGGAAATCTCATATCTGCGTGGTTCGCCCCCCTCTCTCGGGAATAGATACAGAACCACGGTCTCGGGGTCGGCCGCCGGGGCCTGCGACCAGTCGAAACGCACCGTAAGGTCGGTCCAGTGGGAATGGTCGAAGCACAGCTGGCGGTGCTCGCATGAGGCGAGCGAGAGCAGCGCGGCATTCCATAAGGGGAGTTGCCATAGAAACCGTCTCCTCCTCATCTGCCGCCTCCTTTCTTCGAGCGCGTGGCGTTCACATTGCCGTGGCCTATGAGCCAGGTGAGGCTTATCCCGGCGCGTGTGGGGCCTATCCATCTCCGTCTGTGGGTGGAGATCCATACGTCGTGGGTGTCCACGAGATGCTGTCTGATATATCGTCCCCACATATATCCCACGCCAAGCGAGAAATCGATATTGAGGCGCCGGGCCACCGGGAGTGAGAAACGGTAGTATATGCCGGCTGCATAGTTGAACTTGTCGCCCATCACGCCGGTATGTGAGCGTCCCAGCTGGAAATCATAAGTGACGATGGATGCGTAGGCCCCTATATGGTGTCCCGAGAGGGGATTGATGCCGTCAGGCTTCCCGATCCTTGCCGTGACGCCGATGTCGCCGCCGTAGACGCGCCAATAGAGACGCCGGCCTCTGTTTGACCACCATGCATACATCCAGTCGGCCTGTATGGTATACCTGTCGGCAAGACATATCCCCACCTCGACGTCAGGCACAAGCGCGACGTCATGGAGCAGGTTGGTGCCTACCGTGAGCCTCGGAGCGGGACACCCCCCCCCATTGGTGTTTAACGTGTTGGTAATCAGAACGATAGTAAGCAATATCGCTCTGATGGGATTAAGGTATAGGCCGGTATGATATTGTAAGCACATATGGCAAAAAGAATTTGCTATGGAAAAATCTGTTAAAGTTTAGATGTCGCAAAATTACTACAAATATCAATATATGAAGAAACTTTGCTGTTAATAAATGTTAAATTAAATATATTGTTTGCAAAGCAGCCATCCGATTTTATTCGTGGCGTGCCCTCATGAAATAGCGCGGGGGTCTGTAAACCTTTTTTTAGGGATAGTGTTTAGATTATATAAATTAATGATTTGATAACATTTGTTTACAAACCTGATTGTTCAACACCAAAATCTCAAGCTATGTCAAACCGTCTGCTCTTAACCGCCGGCCTGCTGGCCTCTTTTTTCGCGATGGCGGCTCCGCAAAGCGCCTCTGCGCAGGCCACAATCAAAGACCACCGTACAAATCCCGACGTATATTTTCTTGAGGAGGGAGACCTCCCCAACAGTCTCGAACTCCTTCCCGGGCCCCCCGACGCCGGCTCGATAGCATTCCTTTATGACCGCGCCCGCTATGACTGGGGCAAGTCGATGCGCAAGACCCCGCGCGGCGAGCAGGCTTTCCAGGATGCCAGGGTAGGCGGCGACGGTGTGCCGCGCGCGTTCTCCGAGGCATTTGGCATAGACATTACCCAGGACGGGACTCCGGAAATCTACACGCTCGTGGTAGGAATGCGCGAGGATGCAGGCGACCTGGCCACACGTGACGCCAAAAACTACTACAACCGCACACGCCCCTACGCATATTATGAGGAGGATACCTGCAATCCCGAGCAGCAGGCGGAACTCTCCACCAACGGTTCGTATCCGTCGGGCCACACATCGATCGGATGGGCCACCGCCCTCGTGCTGGCCGAAATCAATCCCGACCGCCAGGACGAGATTCTCGACCGCGGTTTCGAGATGGGAGAGAGCCGGGTGATATGCGGCTATCATTTCCAGAGCGATGTAGACGCCGGACGTCTGACAGCAGCCGGGGCTGTGGCGAGGCTTCATGCCGACGAGGGTTTCTCCAAACAGCTCGACAAGGCCAAGAAAGAGTTTGCCAAACTGAAAAAGGAGGGCAAGGTGAAACCTGGCAAGCGTGCCCAAGGCTCCTGCGACAAGACGAAATGCGATAAGGCAAGATAGATTCTTTCCACCACTATAAACTGCACAAAATTATGAAGAAGATATTCACAGCCGCGATGGCGCTCCTATGCGCGGCGGCGACAGCATACGCCGAAGGCGGCGATGAACCGAAATTCAGTATAAAGCCCACAGGACGCATCCTTCTCGACGGGGCGCTCTATGCCTCTCCGCAGAAGGAGATGTTCAAGGACGGCGCGGCCATTCCCGACGTGCGCCTCGGAGCGAAGATGAGCTATGGTAAATGGGACGCCAAGATCGACGTCGGGTTCGCCTACGGCAAGGTGGGCCTCAAAGACCTCTACATAGGCTATAACTTCAACGACAAGAACCTCATCCGCATGGGCTCGTTCATCCATCAGTATGGACTGCAGAGCGCCACGAGCTCCTCGATGAAGCCTACTATGGAGGAGCCCGTGAGCAACGCGGTCTTCAACGACTCCCGCCAGCTTGGCGTCATGTTCGTACATTACGGCGATAAATTCCTTGCGACGGCCTCCGCCCATGTCGAGCCCAGCTCCACGAAAGTGATTCTTGCCCCGACACAGTTCACCCAGGAGGGATACGGATTCCGCAGCCGCCTGGTCTATCGTCCTGTCCATAGCGACGGCAAGACCGTGCAGGTAGGTTTCAGCGGCGGTTTCGCCTCCCCGCAGCGCCGCATCGACGCCGACGGAGTGGACGTGCACGACGGATTCCAGTTCAAGTCCAACTTCCCGACACGAGTGACCCAGGTGACGGCCCTCGACGCCGTGGTTGACCATTCCATGAACCTGTGGAAATTCACCCCGGAACTCCTGTTGAGCTACGACCGCGTGGCGCTGGAGACACAGTATTTCTTCCAGCAGGTCAACCGCCGGCAGAATCTTCCCCA
This sequence comes from Porphyromonadaceae bacterium UBA7087, assembly GCA_002493515.1. GTDB lineage: Bacteria > Bacteroidota > Bacteroidia > Bacteroidales > Muribaculaceae > Lepagella. Next base: position 18,935 of record DKYZ01000070.1, read on the forward strand.
TTACCGCACGCAAGGCGCCTATGCCACCCTGCGCGGCCTTATCCTGGGCGACAAATACGGCTACGCCATGTATGACGGCGGTCTGGCCACTCCCAAGCCCAAGAGCCTGGAATGCGTGCTCTCCTACAACTATACGTCGCTGAGCGACTCCAGCTGCGGCATCTTCGGCGGCCGGATGAACGACTTCTCCGTCACATTCAACTATTACATCAACAAATATATGCTGGCGCGTCTGCACTACAGCTATACTTACGTCTGGAATCGCGCGGGGGCTGACCCTACAACCTTGAATGGATTCATGGCTCGCCTCCAGGTGATTTTCTGACGACCCCTTTATTCCTCTTTTGCGCGGGGATGCGCGTGGCGGTAAGCCTCGCGCATCTCCGCGAAACTTACATGGGTGTATATCTGAGTCGTGCTCAGGGAGGCGTGTCCGAGCATCTCCTTGACGGAGTTGAGGTCGGCGCCCTCGTTGAGCATGGCGGTGGCGAAAGTGTGGCGCAGGGCGTGAGGGCTTTTTCTGCGGGCGGATGTGGAGGCGAGGGCCCTCCCCACCATTGCTGCGAGCCTCGTCTTCGAGAGGGGAGCCCCCTTGAACGTCAGAAGCAGCGGCGAGGGGGAGGAAGGATACTGCGCGTCGCGCCATGCAATCCATTCCTTAAGATGCTCTGCCATAGGCCCGGCGATGGGTATGACGCGCTGTTTCGAGCGTTTTCCGGTGACACGCAGTTCGAGCCGGGAGAAATCTATGTCGGCGTCGCGCAGTGAGAGGAGCTCGGCGCGGCGCATCCCCGTGGTGTAGAGCAGAGTGACCGCAATCTCCTCCAGACGCTCCTCCTCAGTGGCGTCGGCAGCGCGTGACGACGTGTCGAGCGAATCGACCACCCTCTCCATCTCTGCGGCAGGCACGAAATTTGGCAAAGAACGTCTCGTCTTGGCGAGGACAATATCAGCCGCCGGATTGGAGTCAATCACTCGCCGGCGCAGGAGATAGCGGAAAAACGCCCTCAGGCTCTGCGTCTTGCGCCTGATCGTGACGGGGGCGTCTCCGGCCCTCGACAGGCAGGAGAGCCATGCCCGGATGTCGGAGGTGGTGACGGTCTCCGCAGAGAAGGGGCGCTCCGGGGTAGCGAGCCATCCGGCGAACTCCCTGAGGTCGTGGCCGTAGGCCGTGCAGGTGAGCTCGCTGCGGTTCAGCTCCAGGCGGAGATAGCGGAGAAACGACGAGATATGGTCTGGCATGTCGTGGAAATGAGGCGTGGATACAGAAAAGGCATAGGCATCACGTGGATGTCCATGCCTGGATAGGTAATTATGACGAGGAGGGAAATGACGATCGCCAACTGGGCGAAGAACGGAACGGATGTCTTACTGCTCGTTGAGACGGAGCTGCTGCACGTAGACAGCCTTGATCATCTTCTTGCGGTTGGTAACCGACGGCTTCTCGAAGGCCTGGCGGCTGCGGAGCTCTTTTACAATGCCTGTCCTCTCGAATTTACGTTTGAATTTCTTTAAAGCTTTCTCGATGTTCTCGCCTTCTTTTACTTGTACGATTATCATTTTAAATGTTTTTTTGTTTTTCTTTTTTTTATTGGTGAATATAATGCGCCCTGACCCGAGGGGTCTCAACGCGGGTGCAAAATTATATAAAGAAATCCATATTGCAAAATTTTAACGCAAAATTTTGCAATATGGACGTCAAAATCATTCTGCCTCAGGGTCTGTGTACCAGCGGGAATACATCAGATAGTTGCGGGCGATTTTCTCGTTCATCTCCTTTGCCTTCTCCGGCTCCACCATCTTGATGAATTTCGCGGGGGCTCCGGCCCACATCTCGTGGGGGCCGATCTTGGTGCGGCTCAGCACCACCGAGCCGGCTGCCACCAGGGCGCCTTCCCCTACCTCGGCGTCGTCCATCACGATGGCGCCCATTCCGATCAGGGCGTAGTCGTGGATCTTTGCCCCGTGGATCACCACATTGTGGCCTATGGAGACGTCGTCGCCGATTTCAATGGTGGATTTCTGGTAAAGTGTGTGAAGCACACTGCCGTCCTGGATGTTGACGCGGTCGCCGATGCGGATGGAATTGACATCGCCGCGCAGCACGGTGCTGAACCATATGCTGCACTCATCGCCCATCACCACGTCGCCCACAATCACGGCATTGTCGGCCAGAAAGCAGTCGCGGCCGATTACGGGGGTGAATCCCCTTACGGATCTGATTATTGCCATAATCTTCTTATTCCTGTTTTTTTGATATGTTTTAGTTTATCGTGCGGAGTCCCGTTGACGGAGACTCCGCGTATATGCATTTCGTTTTCTTGTCAGATTGCCTTTGTCTTTTCCTCAAGCCAAGCCGCCTCGGCGGGGTTGAGCAGAGGCGTGAGCTCCTCGCGCACACGGGCATGGTAGGAGTTGAGCCATTCAATCTCCCCGTCGGTCATGATTGCGCGCTCCACGAGGCGCAGGTCGAAGGGGAAGAGCGTCGCCACCGTGAAATGGTAGAATTCCCCGAACTCGGTGGTCTTGAAGGGCTCGGTCACTATGAGGTTCTCGCTGCGGATTCCGTAGCGTCCCTCGAGATAAAGGCCGGGCTCGTCGCTGGTGATCATGCCCGGCTCCAGGGGAGCGGGAACGTCGTTGAGGCGTATGCCCTGCGGCCCCTCGTGGCAGTTGATGAAGAATCCCACGCCATGGCCTGTGCCGTGGTAGTAGGCTTTCCCTTCGTTCCAGAGGAACTGGCGCGCGAGCACATCGAGCTGTGTGCCGCGAGTCCCTTTGGGATAGACGGCCCTCGCCAGAGCGATATGCCCCTTGAGGACAAGGGTGAAGTCATGGCGCTGCTCGTCGGTAGGGGTGCCCAGGGCGACCGTGCGGGTGATGTCGGTGGTGCCGTAGACGTACTGGCCACCTGAATCCACAAGCAGAAGACCGTCGCCGGTGACTGCCGCGCTGCTCTCCTCTGTCGGCTCGTAGTGGACGATCGCCCCGTTTCCGTTCCAGCCGATGATGGATATGAAACTCTCGTCGACGCATGAGGGGTCGGCGAGGCGCAGCTCGCGCAGACGGCGTGCCAGGCCGAGCTCGGTGAGCTTGCCGGAGGGGTAGTCGCGCTCCACTTCCATGAAGAAGCGTGTCAGGGCCACTCCGTCCTTGCGCATGGCGACGGCGAGATTGGCGAGCATGGTGTCGTTTTTGACGCTCTTGAGCTTGGCCACGCTTGATCCTCCGAATACGGTGGTGCAGGCGATGCGGTCATATACGCCTCGAGCCGTCTTCGCCGGGTCTATCAGCAGGCGTGTCTCCTTGGGAAGGGCGGCCACGAAGTCTGTGACGCTTTCATAAGGGAGAGTCTCTATATTATATTTATTAAGGTGTGCCTCAACCTCGGGAGTGAGCTTGCAGGCATCCACGAAGAGCACCTTGCGCTCCGGGGATAGGTAGAGATATGCGAGATATATGGGGGAGCAGACAATGTCGCCGGCCGTGCGCAGGTTGGTGGCCCAGGCGATGTCGTCGAGCGCGGAGAGAAGCACGGCGTTGGCCAGCTCCTCCTTCACCTGCACCAGAATGCGCTCCACCTTGCTCTCGACAGTCTCCCCGACGATGCTCTCGTCGTGGATGAACAGCCTGTTGGCGGGGCGTGCGGGACGGTCGGGATATATGTAGTCGAACTGAGGGAAGCTGTCGTTGAAGTGTATGCCGTTGTCGGTGAATTCCTGCTGCATCCTCTGTGCCGTGGCAACTGAGAATGTCATTCCGTCGATTCCCACGGTCTGGCCGGGCTGGAGATGCTCCGTCACCCAGTCGATGAGGTCCACCGCCTCGGGGCCGTCTTCCTTCATCATTGAGAAGCCAGTGTCGCGGAGCTGCTGCTCGGCCTGGATGAAATAGCGGGAGTCTGTCCAGCACAGGGCCTGGTCGGCGGTGACCACGGCGGTGCCGTTGGTGCCGTTTTCTGAGAAGAAACCGGTAAGCCATTCCCTACCGCGCCAGTGGGCCGGCGGGAGCTCGCTCTGATGGGGGTCTGTGCTTGAGATTATCACGGCGTCAATGCCATGGTCTTTCATGGCCTCGCGCAGGGCGGCGAGATATTGCCTGTTTTTCTTTTCCATATAATTAATGTCGGGTTGAAAATCTGGAAAGGGGGCCGGAAGGGCCTCTTTTCTTAAGTTGGCGTAAAGTTAGTGAATATTCGCGAAAGGCGCAAGCGTAAGTCGGGAAGACGTGAAAATCCACCGGAAATGGCGTCGGAGCCCTCAAAAGTGTAATAAATTATTGGTCAAAAAGGAACATGATTGGTCAAAAAGGGATAAAATGGGGGGGGTAAATTAAAAAAGATGATTTTTTTCAGAAATTATTTGTAAATTTGCAAAAGAATAATAAACGGGGATGAGAAATCCCCCACAGAGTATAGAAATGGCAAGTCAAAAAGCTTTTAAGTAAATTTGTAAGTTAGTGGTTGAGTAGGATGCAGCAAACTTGTGAAAGCTAACTGGAGTCTAAAAAATCACATGTCGGCAGGAGATTGTGAAATTCCCTGCCGGCATTGTTTTTATACCCCCGGTAGGAGGGAATCAATGTTAAAAAATCTTAACAGGGCTTTCTATTTTTATAAAAAATGAAAAATTGGCTATATTTGCACACAAAAGCCAAAAGTGCGCACCTCCGTGGGAATAGGCCTGTGCCCGGCGGCTCTGTAAAGTAACCAACATGGAAGAGACAAGAAAAATAGTGTTGTTTGAGGAGGAGAATCACGTCAATCTCCTTCCGCTTTCATTTACGCGTCCCGTCAGCGCGTTCAGGGTGGGCATTCTCACTATAGAGGAGAAATGGCGCCGGATGTTTGCCGGCGACTACTGCATAAGGCCTGTGGAATATCTGAGAGGAAAATTCTGCGGGTGTACCCATGACGGACCTGATGTATGGCATATAGCGGGCAACGTGCTTCCCGACAGGAGGCTCGTGAAGCAGGTGGAGAGTCTGCAGCCCGGAGAGTCGCTTGTGGACCAGGCCGGCCGGCTCGTGGCCTTCCGCGGCACATCGGCCGATTTCGGAAAGGGAATGACCGGGGCGTCAAGAAGGATGGAGGACGTAGCGAGCCTGCAATATGTCTTTGACGTCTTTCTCAACAACGGCGAGCAGATTAAATCGGATTTCAGGCTTCTCACGGAGGGGCGGAAGTCGTGTCCGCTTCCGGAGGGGAACCGGCTGATAGGAAGTCCGGTCGACGAGAACGGCAATCCCACCTTATTTATAGAGGAGGGGGCGAAGATAGAATGCGCCGTCATAAATGTGAAGGAGGGTCCGGTGTATATCGGGCGCGACGCCAGCGTAATGGAGATGTCGGCCCTGCGCGGACCGCTCGCGCTCTGCGAGAGGGCGAAAGTCAGGATGGGGACGAAGGTGTACGGAGGATGCACTTTCGGTCCTTATTGCAAGGTTGGCGGAGAGGTTGACAATGTGGTGATGTTCGGCTATTCCAACAAAGCTCACGACGGCTACCTTGGAAATGCCGTGATAGGGGAGTGGTGTAACATCGGGGCCGGCACGAACGCCTCCAACCTGAAGAACGACTACAGCAAGATAAGGATCTGGAATTACGCGAGCCGACGATTCATGAAGACCGACCTCCAGTTCTGCGGCCTCATAATGGGCGACCATTCCAAGACGGGAGTCAACTGCATGTTCAACACCGCCACAGTGCTTGGAGTAGGGGTCAACGTGCATGGCAGCGGTTTTCCGAGAGTGTTTGTCCCGAGCTTCAGCGAAGGGTCGGCGACATCGGGCTTCAGCGACGTGCCGATGAAGAAATTCTACGATATCGCCGAGCGCGTCATGAGCCGCAGGGGGATAAGCTTCACCGACGACGACCGTGCCATCTACGAGCGCGTGCGTGAGGTGGCGTCGCGGTTCAAGCAGTGAGGCCTTTTCGGGGGCTTCTCTGGGGGTTGGGGAGATTAGGGGCCTTAGGGAGTTTAGGGGGGTAGATGTGAAAAAAAGCTAACCTTATAAAAATAAGCGCTCTAAAAGTTGCGTAAGAAGTTGGAATTTAGTAACTTTGCAACGCTTTTGAGGCTCTCGGGCCGTTAAATGCATCTAAGCTGCTGATAAGAAAGGGTTTAGAGTGCATTTTAAGTGTATACTCCCGGAGGGCTCCAATATAAAAAAGAGAATAGACAAACAAAAAATAAGTAAACAACAAGACAAAGAATGCCTACGATTCAGCAATTAGTAAGAAAAGGACGCGTTGCTCTCAAAGACAAGAGCAAGTCTCCGGCATTGGATTCATGTCCGCAGCGCCGCGGCGTCTGCGTGAGGGTTTACACAACCACCCCCAAGAAGCCTAACTCGGCTATGAGAAAGGTGGCACGTGTAAGGCTTACCAACGGCAAGGAGGTCAACTCCTATATTCCGGGCGAGGGTCACAACCTTCAGGAGCACTCAATCGTGATGGTTCGCGGCGGTCGTGTGAAAGACCTCCCGGGCGTGCGTTATCACATTGTACGCGGCACCCTCGATACGGCAGGTGTGCAGGGTCGCACCCAGCGCCGTAGCAAATACGGAGCCAAACGTCCTAAAGCAGCCAAGAAATAACTGAGGCCCCGAGCTGCAGGGCCCGCCAGCTTTCGAAGTGGAACTGGATTGCTGACGGTTGAGTAAACTCCCGCAAGAGAGCGTGGGGTTGAAGATCAAACAACAACCACAAAATCACTAAACAGAAAAAATGAGAAAAGCAAAGCCTAAGAAGAGGGTCATCCTTCCCGACCCCGTCTTCCATGACGTCAGAGTGACAAAATTCGTTAACCATCTGATGTATGATGGAAAGAAGAACACTGCTTATACAATATTCTACACGGCATTGGAGACTGTGAAAGCCAAAATGCCCAATGAGGAGAAAAGCGCGCTCGAGATCTGGAAAAAAGCTCTCGAGAACATCACCCCGCAGGTGGAGGTGAAGTCGCGTCGCGTCGGCGGAGCCACGTTCCAGGTCCCGACTGAAATCCGTGCCGACCGCAAGGAGTCAATATCAATGAAAAATCTCATCATCTACGCACGCAAGCGCGGTGGCAAGACAATGGCCGACAAGCTGGCCGCTGAGATTGTCGACGCTTTCAATGATCAGGGCGGAGCATTCAAGAGAAAAGAGGATATGCACCGCATGGCAGAGGCCAACCGTGCCTTCGCGCATTTCAGATTTTAATTTGGTATTTTTACAATGGCTAAAATAGAAGACCTCAATTTAACCAGAAACATCGGCATCATGGCCCACATCGATGCCGG
>DKYZ01000070.1:26454-27405 GCA_002493515.1 Porphyromonadaceae bacterium UBA7087
ATGGACTGGATGGAGCAGGAGCAGGAGCGTGGCATCACAATCACCTCCGCCGCAACCACCACTTTCTGGAACTATAACGGAAAAAAATACAAGATAAACCTGATCGACACTCCGGGACACGTGGACTTCACCGTGGAGGTGGAGCGTTCGCTGCGTGTGCTCGACGGTGCCGTCGCTGCTTTCTGCGCCGTGGGTGGCGTGGAGCCGCAGAGTGAGACCGTATGGCGCCAGGCCGACAAATACAACGTGCCCCGCATCGGTTATGTAAACAAGATGGACCGCTCCGGCGCCAACTTCTTCGAGGTGGTGCGCCAGGTGAAGGAGGTGCTCGGCGCCACTCCGCTTCCCATCCAGATTCCTATCGGCGCCGAGGAGACTTTCAAGGGCGTAGTTGACCTCGTGACCATGAAGGCTATCTTCTGGCACGACGAGACGATGGGCGCCGAGTATAGCGTGGAGGAGATTCCCGCAAGCCTCATCGACGAGGCAGAGGAATACCGCGACAAGATGCTCGAGACCCTCGCCGAGTTTGACGAGACCCTGATGGAGAAATATTTCGACGATCCCTCCACAATCACTGTCGAGGAGATAAAGGCCGCCATCCGCAAGGCCACACTTGCCATGGAGGTCAACCCGATGATCTGCGGCTCCTCGTTCAAGAACAAGGGCGTGCAGACTCTTCTTGACGCTGTCTGCGCCTACCTTCCCTCGCCTGAGGATGCAGGTGCCGTAGAGGGTCACGCCGTAGGCGACCCCGACACGATCCTTACCCGCGAGCCCAACAGCGAGGCTCCGATGTGTGCCCTCGCGTTCAAGATCGCCACCGACCCCTATGTAGGCCGTCTGTGCTTCTTCCGCGTTTATTCGGGCGACATCAATTCCGGAAGCTACGTGCTCAACAGCCGCAGCGGAAAGAAGGAGCGTATCTCGCGTCTTTTCCAGATGCACTCC
>DKYZ01000027.1 GCA_002493515.1 Porphyromonadaceae bacterium UBA7087
TAAATTTGTGACAAAATGATTTTTTACCCTCTAACGCATTGAATATCAACCGAATCAACAAATGTTAAAATATATTTCGATATGTTAAATCAAGGAAACAAATCGGCGCGATAAGAGGGTGGCCGCCAGCTTTTTTTTCAAAAATAAAATTGGTCTCACCCTTCCTCCACCCTCGCAGATGACGATTTTTTTTGACGGCTCGCCAATATTTTCTAATTTTGAACCGACAAATCTAAAATCACAATGAAAAGAATCACTGCCATTTTAGCGGCGCTGGCCCTGGCGCTGCCCTGGAACGCTATGTCGCAGGAGCCCTCAGGCTCCCGAAAAGCCGTGGCGACATCTACCGATATATGCGTAGTAGCGCTCCCTGTGGCCACTCTGGCGGGCGTTCTCATCGCCAAAGACTGGAAAGGTCTCGCCGAAGGAGCCATAACTGCCGGAGCAACTGCCGCAGCAACGTTGATATTGAAATATTCCATAAAGGAATTGCGTCCTGACGGAAGCAACACCCACTCATTCCCCTCGGGACACACGTCGGTGAGTTTTGCCACAGCCACATTCCTTCAGAAAAGATACGGATGGAAATTCGGTGTTCCGGCATATGCCGTGGCCGGCTACGTGGCATGGGGGCGCGTCTTTGCAAGGAAACACCATTGGTGGGACGCGGCTGCCGGCGCCCTCATAGGAGCTGGATGTGCTTTTGTCTTCACCACCCCCTTCGCCCGCGACCACGAGCTCTCCATCACTCCAATGGCCGACTGCTGCTATACCGGAGTATCGGCACAGCTTACTTTCTGAAAAAATCCCTTATCCAATAAAAGAAAATCCCCACGCCCGTCCTTTAAAAGACCCGGCGTGGGGATTATATTATGTGTTCAGGCAAGGAAACGCAATCAGCGCACCATCACCTTCTCGCTTCTGTCGCCCTGGCGACGTATGTAAAGGCCTGCGGGCAGATTGTCGCCCTGCATACGGACTCCGCTGAGGTTATAATATACAGCCTCTGCATCCTCACCGGCCTCTATAGAGCCGATTCCAACCATCTTCTTATCGGTGGTGAAAGTGACATTGACAGGAGTCTCACCCCAGAGCACATCTATCTTCATGTCGACAACGTTGTCCTTGATGGTGCCCTTCAGTGTAACATCAGCCACAATCATGCCGCCGAGGAGCTCAAGGCCCTCTACACCGCCCTCATAGAGCGTGCTGCCGTCGCCATTGTCGGTCATGGTCACATTCTCGACTACGATATCGCCAAGAAGCATCGGACCAGCTCCCATGTCGAAGCTGAAGTCAGGCAGACGGAACGTACAAGTGTTGTCGCCATTTTCGATGATCTCGATTGTGGCCTCCTGGTTCTCGGCAACCACGGCACCCAGCATCTCTATGTTGAGGTAGCCGGGATATGTCCTGGCCTCGTCGCCGGAGAATGTGAAGGTGTAGGTATGGCTCGACTCTCCATCGAAATCGGCGCCCACAGCATTGTTGACCGTCACCTTAAGCACATTTCCCTCGAGAATAATGTCAGCAACGGCAGTCTTGCCGCCGCCAAGAAGCACAGCCTCCACAGCGTCGATGGCAGGAACCGCTCCGGCTACAGTGTAGTCATAGACTCCATCCTCAACCTTTGCAACCTCAACGCCGCCGACATTCAGGCTGGCAAGACGGGAGAAATATACCATACGGATGTTATCGACAGTGATGCTGTTGCCCATACGGATATTCTCAGTGTCGAAGATGTCGTTGGAAGATATGATCACATTCAGTTTCTCGGGAGCCACCTCTGAGAAATACTCCAGAGGAAGGAGATAGGACGTCCATCCCTCGGCACCGGGAGTGATATACTCAATGGCCTTCGAGATAAGGAGAGCGTCGTCGGAATGAGTCACTTCGCCTCCCTGGGCAGTCTCTATGCCGAGGATGTTGCGGTCGCGGTCTATCATGGTGGCCTTCACAGTCTCGTCAGACATGGAGTTGTTACCCGGAACGTCAGCCTGGCTCCAGGTGCCTTTCCAGGTATAGGCCATTACCGTGAACCTGTCGGTATCTTCCGCACCCTCGCCGAGACCGAGCATATAGTCGAATGCGAGTGCGTCGGGACGAGCTGTGAAAGCCAATCCGCCGAATGTGCCTCCATCCTTGTTGGTCGGAGCGAATGTTGTCCAATCAAGTGTATTCGTGGCCCATGTAGTTCCAAGCGAAATATAACCCGGCACGATCTGTGTGGCCATAAACGGATTGGGGTTGTTCATCAGCATTACAGCTGTCTCGGAGCCATTGCCGGCGACACGGCTGCCTACTGCGGTCGTGCCCAGGGCTCCCCAGCCTCCGCCATATTCTTCCTCACGCTCCGCCACTACGCCAAGCACGTTTGATATCACCCATCCCTCGGGCTGCATACCATAGTTGGGGTCTTCCAGAAGATCAGGCGACATGTCTGCAACCGCGTCCCTCATCGTAAGATCTGTGCCACATATCGTGTTCCACGGACGGCTGTCTACCCAGCTTCCCTCGAAACCGGGATTCGGAAGCTGCTGGGCTCCGGCTGCCAGAGCCACGGTGCCCAACGCCAATACATTGAAAACTTTCTTCATGATGTTGATTATGATTATTATTGATATTCTCTGTCCATACAATCAGATTGCCATTTTCTTTTTTTTCGGATTATAACACACAGCAAGTGATTTTCTTATCTGTTTAGTCTTAATCGGCGCAAAGTTACAACTAATCCTGCAATTAACCAAATTTTATAAAAATTTCAATAAAAAAGGCTTATCTACACCTTGCCGACATTACAAAGCGCCGCCACTGAGAAAAGATTTTGCCATTGTCATTGTTTTTTTTTAACTTTGCCGTCGGCATGGCAAGGGTCATGACCGCCAACACATCTATATTATATGAGACAACACCTTATTTCATGCCTTATACCGGCTGCAGTGGCTCTGGTGCAGTGCTCGTGTGTACGCGACGAGGCACCAAACGCGGAATGCGACATCCTGTCGGTATCCCTTCCCGGAGATATCCTCAGCCGACAGCCCGTGATAGGCAACCATGAGATAACAATCATGGTCAACGAGGGAGTGGACATCACCAATCTCGCCCCTACCTTCACCCTCACCCCCGGGGCCACCATCTCGCCGGAGAGCGGCACAAGCCATAACTTCACCGAGCCGGTGGAATATACGGTCACTTCGGAAGACGGGGAATGGCACAAGACATACATTGTCGACATCCAGCGTCCCGCCGGAATAACACTGGAATACAGCTTCGACCACGTGCGCCAGATAACATCAAATAAAGGGACATACTCCTACGATGAGTTCTATGAAGTGGGTACGGACGGAAAAATCTCCCTCACCTGGGCAAGCGCCAACGCCGCATTCGCTCTTACCATGCAGGGTACCACTCCGGAAACATTCCCCACCTATCAATACACTTCCGGCAAGAAAGGGAGCTGCGTGGCCCTCACCACTCGCTCCACAGGCACTTTCGGAGCTGCCATGAAGAAACCCATGGCGGCCGGCAACCTCTTCATCGGGGAGTTCGCCATGGCAAACGCCCTTGCCAAACCGCTTGAGGCGACCCACTTCGGCACACCCTTCATGAGCGAGCCATTGTCGCTCAGCGGCTCATACATATACAAACCGGGAGAGCAATACTGCGTTCTCGGCGACGACGGCAAGCTTAAGCCTGTAGAGGGTCAGACCGACGAGTTCAATATCTACGCTGTGTTTTTCGAGGCGACTCCGGAGATGGAATGGCTCGACGGCACCAATGTGATGGCAGCCGACAACCCCAATATCATAGCCATAGCGGAGATTCCGGAGCCGACCCCATCGGCCAACTGGAAGGATTTCGTCATTCCATTCATCTATCGCGAGGGGAAGACCGTGGATCCCGAGAAGCTGCGCCAGGGCCGCTACAGCATAACCATAGTGATGTGCTCAAGCAAGAAGGGCGACTTCTTTGCCGGCGCTATCGGAAGCACCCTATACGTAGACGAGCTGAGCCTGCTCTGCAAATAAACCCCATAAAAGAAATCCAGACATGAAAGCGATATATGGAATTTTGACAATGGCTGCCTTGACCGTTTCCTCTGTGTCCCAGGCGGCTGAAGAGAGCCACAACTCCTTTTTCCAGAAAGACCTCTATACGTTTGAGGCTCTCGCAGGTGTAAACATAGGCGGAGCGGCCCCTATCCCTCTTCCGGTGGAAATACGGAAAATAGAGTCATACAACCCCAACCTGAATCTCCAGCTCGGAGGTTCCGTAACCCGCCATTTCTCCACTTCGAGCCGCTGGGCGGTGCGCATCGGCCTGAATCTGGAGACCAAAGGAATGGAGACGATGGCTAATGTGAAGAACTATGGCATGGAGATCTATCAGGACGGAAAGAAACTATCCGGACGCTGGACGGGAAAGGTGCATACGCGCTATCATTCCCAGCAGCTTGTGATTCCGATCGAGGGTGTCTTCGACTGCAGCAGGAAAATATCAGTCAATCTCGGCCCTTATCTGGCATACGCCTTCCGAAATGATTTCGATGGCTACGTAACCGACGGCTATCTGCGCGAGGGCGACCCGACAGGCAACAAGGTATCGTTTGACACCGAATCTCGTGCAACATATGATTTCGGCGACTCGCTGCGTGAGTTCCACTGGGGTATCCGCGGAGGGGTCACCTGGAACGCGTACCGCCATTTCAACGTACACGCCAATCTGACGTGGGGAGCTAACGGGATATTCGAGTCTTCGTTCAAGACGGTATCTTTCGCCCTCTATCCTATATATCTTAACCTCGGGTTCGGATACAGGTTCTGAGAGTGATTAGTGATTAACTATTAGTGATAAACTATTGTAAGATGATGAAGATTATCAAAGGGATCGCGCTGACTGCGGCCCTGCTTGCCGGGGGAGCGGCCGCACAGGCCCAGAATCTCGGCGACATAATTAAGAATACGGTGGAGGGTATATTCACCAGCAGCGACATAACACTTAAGGATATCACGGGCTCATACCGCACGGACGGTCCGGCGGTATGCTTCAAAAGCGACAATTTCCTGAAGAAGGCCGGTGGTGTGGCTGCGGCTGCGACCGCCGAGGCCAAGATCGCTCCTTACTACAACCAGTTGGGGCTTAACAACGCCACTATGACCATCAATGGCGACGGCACATTCGAGCTCGGGCTGAAGATGCTGACGCTTAGCGGCAACATAACCGAAGGGAGCGAGAAAGGAACGTTCGATTTCCAGTTCATGGCCTTCAACACCATTCCGCTCTCAACGGTAAAGGGATATGTGGAGAAGAGTGTGGGAAGTGTCAACGTGATGTTTGACGCCACCAAACTGAAGACGCTTCTTGCGGGTATCTCCAAAATCGTCAACATCAAGTCGCTCAACGCCATAAACGAGATTCTCGGCATGTATGACGGCATATGCATCGGTTTCAGGCTGAAGAAGACTGGCGATACGTCCGGCTCCAAAACCAGCTCGCCCTCCAAGCCCCAGAATGGCGGCTCATCTGGCGGCTCATCCGACAGCACAAGCAAGAGCGGCCTCGACGCCCTTCGTGACATCCTCAACCGCCGCTGACCCCTCCCCTCTCAATCCATTGGCGGCGCTGCCCGACATCCTTCCGGGCAGCGCCGCCAAACTTTAACCATTATTTTTCCAAACGAGACCGATAGGGAATCGCCAAAAAATGAAGTTGTTTCTACTTTTGT
>DKYZ01000127.1:0-16573 GCA_002493515.1 Porphyromonadaceae bacterium UBA7087
TCAAGATTTTTCAGGACTAGACAATGTTAAAAATCCGGGCAAAATGAGACCCGTGTTTTGCAAATCCAAAATTGCCTCGAATTAAATAGCTGATTATGAGTATGTTGAAAAACGTGAAATCTCCTAACAAGAGATTTCACGTTTTTATACCCATTTTGCATATCTGGCCGGGGCGGCGCACGGGGGGGGCGGACGTTTCCGGCCACGGGATGACAAAAGCCATCTGCCTGACATAAAAAATCAAGGATTTTAGCTAAATTTGCAGTCTGAATATATAACCGCATTGGAAATGGGAAAGATAAGGACTGTATTTTTCGGGACACCCGAGTTTGCCGTGGCGAGCCTGCGTCGCCTCCTTGACGACGGGGTTGACGTCGCGGCTGTTGTTACGATGCCCGACAAGGTGGCCGGCCGAGGCCATAAGATGATTCAGAGCGATGTGAAGAAATTCGCCGTGGAAAGAGATTTGCCGGTACTACAGCCCGAAAAGCTGAAGGACCCTTGTTTCATTGAAACTTTGCGCGAGCTCAATGCCGACCTTTTTATTGTAATTGCATTCCGGATGCTTCCGGAGGCGGTATGGGCCATGCCACCGCTCGGCACCTTCAATCTCCATGCCTCCCTGTTGCCGAAATACCGTGGGGCGGCTCCCATCAACCGGGCCGTGATGAACGGCGAGACAGAGACGGGAGTTACAACTTTCTTCCTGAAACACGAGATCGACACGGGCGAGATTATCGCGCAGGAGAAGATAGATATTCGTCCGGAAGATAACGCGGGCGATGTTCACGACAGGCTTATGGATCTCGGGGCGGAAATGGTGGCGGCCACGGTACGCGACATCGAGGCCGGCACGGTCAAGAGTTTTCCGCAGCCGGAGGGGGAGTTTGTGGCAGCCCCTAAAATATATAAGGAGACATGCCGGATTGACTGGAGCAGACCGGCCATAGAGATACACAACCACATCCGCGGACTGGCGCCCTATCCGGCGGCCTGGAGCACTCTCCAGGCAGAGGGGGACAAAACGATGGAGGTAAAGATTTTCACCTCCGCACCATGTAAGACGGCCTGCACAGGCCGACATCCCGGCGAATGCCGTGTGGATGGGAAACGCCTTTACGTGGCCACAGCCGACGGCGAGCTTGAGATCCTGGAGCTCCAGCCCTCCGGAAAGAAAAGGATGCCAGCCTCCGCATTCCTCCTGGGCTACCACCCCGTAAAATTCACAGAGAGTTTTTAATCCATTCAAAGATATGTCTGACATAATGCAAATTTAATTATCATGATTGATTATAACGATATAGAAAAAGAGTTCGGGGCGGCTTCTGAGCCAATGGCCCTATGGGGAGGAAGCTGGACAGAACAGAAGCTCGATGCGTTTGCAAAGTATGTTGCAGCATATCTTACTATCATGAATAACTATCGAGATAAATATAATTGGAAATTGATATATTTCGATGGTTTTGCCGGTAGCGGCTCACGAGGAGAATCTGAACCTTACGATGAAACCGACAAAGGATTATTCGACATCTCTGAAATAGATATAGATAAAAGCGAGAGCGAAGTATATGTCGGCGCCGCCGAACGAGTGTTACAAATAAGCATACGGGGATTCGATTATTATTACTTTAACGAACGCAACCAAGAGTCGATCAACGCCTTAAAGGCAAAGCTCTCCCGCTACTCATCTGTTAATGCAAGACTTGAATTCAGATGCAATGATGCCAATGCTGAACTTTTCAAACTGTCAAAGGCACTGCACAATGACAGACATCTAAAAGCTCTTGTCCTTCTGGATCCATTTGGGATGCAATTAGACTGGGATTCAATCGCCTCCCTTAAAGGAAGCGGTGCTGACGTATGGATTCTTGTTCCGACAGGTGTCATCATCAATCGACTGTTAGATGGCAAAGGAGAGCTTCTATTCAGCAATAAGCTTCAGAAATTTTTTGGAATGTCGGAGTCTGAAATACGCTCATTTTTTTATGAGGACAGGACAGAAATGACTCTGTTCGGCGAAGAGACATATTGTTATAAATTACCAAATGCCATTCGTAGAATAGCCGATCTATACATAACAAAGTTATCCGAGATATTCAAGTATGTCTTAAAAGAACCTCTGATTCTCTATAATAGACGCGGCATTCCCATCTTTCATTTCGTTTTTGCATCTAACAATCAGAGCGCCGGTAAGATAGCCTCTGAAATAGTAGGTAAAATCAACAGCTGATATGAGAACAACCAAGATTGAATGGACTGACAAAACATGGAACCCAATTACAGGATGTTCAAAGAAGTCTACCGGATGTCAACATTGCTATGCTGAGGTAATGTCTCGCAGACTCAAAGCAATGGGGCTCTCCAAATATGCAAACGGATTTTCCGTAACTCTCCATTATGAATTAATCAATGAGCCCTATAAATGGAAGCAATCCCATAATATTTTTGTTTGCTCAATGAGCGATATATTTCATGAGGACGTCCCATTTGATTTTGTAGACAATATGTTCGATGTAATCAGAAAAACAGATCAACATCGTTACCAAATTCTTACAAAGAGAGCAGAACGAATGGCAGAATATTTTGAAACCCGTGAAATTCCTGACAACGTATGGCTTGGCGTAACTGTAGAAGCGCAATCCTCCAGGTTTAGAATTGACTATTTGCGTAATCTGCAGGCATCAGTTAAATTCCTTTCTTGTGAGCCGCTGGTGGAAGATCTTGGAGAGCTTGATCTGACAGGCATCGATTGGGTCATTGTCGGTGGAGAAAGTGGTCCTCATGCTCGACCTATGCAAGAGGACTGGGTTCTTAAAGTTCGGAAGCAAGTAGAAGAGCAAAAAGCCCGCTTCTTTTTTAAACAATGGGGAACCTGGGGCGCCGATGGCATAAAACGTAACAAACATGCAAACGGTAAACTTCTTAAAGGGGAAGTAATTCAGGAAATGCCATAGTTATAAACTCATTAAAGACCAACCTAATAACGCCAAGGAATAAGCGACGATGGAAGTATTCAGCAAAATAACAGATGAGGGGAGATTCCCCGACGAGGGATACAGGGTGAACGACACCGCAAAGGCGTATTGCCGCACGATTCTCGACGTGGTCTCGGCCCACGGTGTCAGGGAAGTGGTGTGTTCGCCGGGTTCTCGCAACACGCCCCTGCTCATCGCGGCGGCGGCACGCGCGGAACTGCACAAACATGTGGTGGTGGACGAGCGTTGCGCAGCCTTCATGGCACTCGGCATAGCCGCTGCCAGCAGAAAACCGGTGGCGCTTGTCTGCACCTCCGGAACCGCCCTGCTCAACTACGCTCCGGCTGTGGCGGAAGCATTCTACCAGGGAGTGCCGCTCATAGTCATTACCGCTGACCGTCCATCGCAATGGATCGACCAGGACGACAGCCAGACCATACGCCAGGAGGGGGCGTTCGCCAATTTCATAAAAAGGAGCTATCACATAGAATCCGTTGAAAATCCCTCTGAAGAAGATTGCTGGTATGTAAACCGTATCGTCAACGACGCTATGACGGAAGCGCTGTCGCGGAGGCAGGGACCGGTGCATATCAATATCTCGCTTGCTCCACCCCTCGGCAAAACCATCGACATACCGCGCACTGCACCCCGAATGATTCGTCTGCTGGAAGCCGAGCCGATGCTTTCCAATCAACGGATGCGCGAGCTCGCCGACTATGCTGCCGGTAAGAAGATTCTGCTCATAGCCGGATTCATGCCCCCTGACAACGAGCTCAACCGAGCCGTGGCGGAACTGGCATCACTGCCTAACGTGTATGTGATGGCTGAGACGATTTCAAACCTCCACCTTCCCGGAAGAAACTGGAACATCGACACCATGCTCTCCATCATGGACACATCCGACAAGGATTCCCTCCGGCCAGACATAATCATTTCAATCGGCGGAGCCCTGGTGTCAAGAATGGCAAAGGCATACCTGAGGGAATGCACCGAAGCGGAAAACTGGGCGGTAGGATACTTCCACACCACTGTAGACTGTTTCCAGTCGCTGACATTGCGCATAGAGGCAGACCGCAGCGCGTTTCTGCGGCGCCTCGCCCGGCTGATGCGCCGCGACAGCCGTCCCCGACGCTCCGCATATTCAGAATCCTGGCAAAAGATGGCCGAGAAATCCATGGTTTCACACAGCTGGTTTCTCAAAGAGCTACCCTGGTGTGAGATGTCGGCTCTCGAAACGCTCCTCAACGCCCTTCCGGCCTCGGCCAATCTCTATCTGTCGAACGGCACGGCGATAAGATATGCCCAACTGCTGATGAACGGAATGCCCCACGCCTGCTACTGCAACCGTGGCGTCTCAGGCATCGACGGCTGCACGTCTACCGCAGTCGGCGGCGCGATGACCTACGGAGGACTGACTGTGCTGGTGAGCGGCGACATGTCGTTCTCATACGACTGCGGCGCCCTGAACATCCGAGAGATACCGGACACCATGAGAATCGCTGTCGTAAAGAATGGCGGCGGAGGCATATTCCGGTTTATCGCAAGCACCTCGGCTCTCGAGCAGAGGGAGAGATATTTCTGCGCCGATCCCGAGGTGCCGGTCGAAGGGCTTGCCAGGGCATACGGCTGGCGTTACCTCAAAGCCTCCTCCATGACCGAGCTTGAGAGCGCCCTCCCCTCCTTCTTCAGTGCGGAAGCCCCGAAATCGATCCTCGAAATCGATTGCGACGGCATCCTCTCGGCCGAAATCCTGAAAAGCTATATGAGCCGCAATTATTTGCGGCAATGTTAAAAAAGGATTAAATTTGCATTCCGAAAAGAGACCGACGCCATCAGCTGCATTGCGAGCAGTTGTGGCTATCGGCAGAAAAAATATGGAAAAGATGAAATTTGACTGGAAACCCATAAAGGAGTATACCGACATCCTCTTCGAGCAATTCGAGGGGATTGCAAAAATCACTATCAACCGTCCGAAAGTCTACAACGCCTTCAGGCCGCTCACCAACAGCGAGATGCTCGACGCAATGGCTATATGCCGCGAACGCGCCGACATCGGGGTGGTGATACTTACCGGCGCCGGCGACAAGGCATTCTGCAGCGGCGGCGACCAGAACGTGAAAGGAGTCGGGGGATATGTCGACGACAACGGAGTGCCGCGCCTCAACGTCCTTGAGCTTCATCACGCGATACGTTCCATTCCAAAACCGGTCATCGCCATGGTCAACGGCTACAGCATCGGCGGAGGCAACGTGCTCCAGGTGGTATGCGACCTCTCCATCGCATCAGAGAACGCCCGCTTCGGCCAGACCGGTCCGAAAGTGGGAAGTTTCGACGCAGGATTCGGCTCATCCTACCTTGCCCGCTGCGTCGGACAGAAGAAAGCCCGCGAGATATGGTTCCTCTGCCGCCAGTATACGGCGCAGGAGGCACTCGAGATGGGCATGGTCAACAAGGTCGTGCTTTTCGACAAGCTTGAGGAGGAGACCGTAGACTGGTGCCGGACTATCCTCAAACGCAGCCCGATGGCCATACGCATGATCAAGCGGGCACTCAACGCCGAGCTTGACGGACAGGCCGGACTCATGGAGTTCGCCGGAGACGCGACCCTCATGTATTATCTTATGGACGAGGCCCAGGAGGGGAAGAACGCATTCCTCGAGAAGCGCGACCCCAACTTCGACCAGTTCCCGAAATTCCCCTGACCCCCTCCCCCCCACTCACCACCAATCACTAATCACTTATCACTCATAACTAATCACTTATCACTGTCATGCGCATGGCCTTCGCACCCTACCGGCTCCTGTTCAAGGAGCCGGGGGGAACATCAAGAGGTGTTATGACTGAGAAACCGACGTTTCTCATCAGACTTTATGACAAGCGTCAGCCCGAAATCTACGGCATCGGCGAGGCAGGAGTCTTTCCCGGCCTGTCGCCGGAAGCCGACGGCAACTACGTAAACAAACTTATCGAGCTTCTCGCCAACATAGCAATCGGACGACCCACCGACCTCTCCCGCCACCCCTCCATCCAGGCCGGACTGGAGCAGGCGATACGCGACTTCACGGGAGGCTGCCGGGGCATCTATTTTCCATCCGCCTTCACCCAAGGCGAGAGCGAGATCACAATCAACGGTCTAATATGGATGGGGGATTTCGACACCATGATGAGCCGCGTCGAGGAGAAACTCGCCCTCGGCTTCCACTGCCTGAAGCTGAAGATAGGAGCCATCGACTGGCATAAGGAGCTGGAGATGATAAGGCTTATAAGAAACCGGTATTCTGAAAACGAGCTCCAGATTCGTGTAGACGCCAACGGAGCCTTTTCTCCCGATGAAGCCCTGGGCAGGCTCCGGCAGCTCGCCGAGCTCGGCATACATTCCATCGAACAACCCATAAAGGCGGCCAATCCCGAGCTTATGGCAACCCTTTGCCGCGAATCGCCGCTGCCGATAGCTCTTGATGAGGAACTGATAGGAAAATTCACATCTGAAGAGAAGCGAGCCACCATCGAGACTATCCGCCCGGCATACATCATACTGAAACCCTCGCTCATCGGCGGTTTTTCAGGAGCGCAGGAATGGATCGGCCTGGCGGAAGAAGCCGGGGTCAGATGGTGGGTGACCTCAGCCCTGGAATCAAACGTGGGGCTGAACGCCCTCGCTCAGTGGACAGCGAGTCTCGGCGTGACAATTCCCCAGGGACTCGGCACAGGCGGAGTCTTCACCAATAATTTCACCACTCCCCTCTCTCTTCATGGCGAGAAACTGAGCTACAGTCCGGACGTCAGCCTTGACCATGGCCAGTTCGCCAATCTTCACTGGAATGAATGACCGCTGACCAATATGACCTACGAGGATTTCAGAAAGGAATGGCTTGACGACGGCGACACGATTGCAGTAAAGACCTCCGGCTCGACAGGAACCCCGAAGAGGATTGTGCTGACCAAGGACTTCGTGGCTGAAAGCGCCCGACGGACAATCGGATTTTTCGGAATCGACAGCACAAGCTTCCTCCACAGCTGCATAAGTCCCGACACAATAGGAGGAAAAATGGTTATGGTGAGGGCGATACTCGCCGGCTGCCGTCTCAGCTACGAGACCCCGACAAACCGGCCCGCCTTCCCCCGTTCCGGCGATGCGCAGATCACCCTCGCCTCGGTCGTAGCCTCGCAGATGCTTCACGTAGTCACTTCCCCATCCCTCTTCCGGCATGTAAAGACATTCCTCCTGGGCGGCTCTCCGGTCGACAGCCGGCTGAGAAGCATGATAGCCGGCTCTGGTCTCGACGTATATGAATCATACGGCATGACGGAGACGGCCTCCCACATCGCCCTGCGCCACATCGATTCACCGCAGCCCGCGCCTTTCATCCCTCTGCCGGGCATAACGACGGAGGCCGATTCCCGGGGATGCCTCGTCATAACATTTCCCGACGGCACGTCCATAGCCACCAACGACCTTGCCGAGGTATATCCCGACGGCTGTTTCGACATCACCGGACGCCTTGACCACATGATAATCACGGGAGGAAAGAAGGTCAATCCGACACAGCTTGAAAAGGAGCTGTCGCAATTTACCGACTTTCCCTTCATCATCACCTCAAGGCCCGACATAAAATGGGGACACCACATAGTCATGATTGTCGAGACAGGCGGCCGACATTTCGACGAGAACGGCTTCCTCAAGGCCGCCGGCGCGAAGCTCCCTCATCACATGCTTCCAAAGGAAATGATATATGTAGAAAAACTGCCTCAGCTCCCCGGTGGAAAACTCGACCGCCGCCCGCTGGAGCAGTAGCAGCCGTGAGCCGGCCACATTATGAATTTGCCCCCCGGCGCCATTTTTTTAGCCAAAATGGCCCTTTGTTTAATTTAAATGTTGTAAATTTGTGTTTTCTAACATATTCTTGAGGATACACCCCTGCCCGACGGAACGGCCCATCTGAGAAATCCGGATGGCAATTTTCTCGCAACAGGGAGAGAAAGCATGGTTTATGATTAAAAAAAGCACATTGGAACAAATAATCAGTCAGGATTTGTCTGACCTCTGGAGCATACTGACACCGGAAGAGAAGAGAATCGTGACAGATAATTTTTCAATCCATCATTTCAAGAAGAACCAGATGGTATATGCCGAGCATGAAGACCCGGAATACCTGTGGGTGCTTCTGAAAGGAAAGGTTAAGATGTATAAGAGCGGCGTGGGAGACCGCGTGCAGATACTCAGGCTCTACCGGCCTGTGCAATATTTCGGCTACAGGGCATACTTCGCAAGGGAACAATACGTTTCATCGGCGGCCGCCTTCGAGATGTCGGTAATAGGCTGCATACCCATGGATCTGGTGGAGAAACTGATCATGGGCAACAACGACCTGGCGATGTTTTTCATCCATGAGCTCTCGCGCAATCTCGGAGGCTCCGACACCAAGATAGTGAACCTCACCCAGAAGCATATCCGCGGACGCCTCGCCGAGGCCCTGCTGCTCCTGGCCGAGAACTACGGACTGGAGGATGACGAATCCACACTCAAGATATGCATGAGCCGTGAGGATCTGGCAAGCCTCTCAAATATGACAACATCCAACGCCATCCGCACCCTGACCACATTCGTCAACGAGCATCTGATAATCGTAGACGGACGACGCATAAAAATCATAAACGTGCCCCAGCTCCGAAAGATTTCCAAATTCGGATAAGACACGCTCCCTGCCACAAGCGTAAGGATACGTAAAGCCCGACAGGCCATTTGGACTGCCGGGCTTTACGTATCCTTCCGTCAATGCCGGATTCCGCTCTTTCCCGTTCAGATTGCCGAGCGGATGACGCCACGGCCGGAATTTGTGACGAAGTCCACAATCTCGTCGCGGTATTCCGACTGCGGGAGTGTCTCGACAATGAGACGTATCGCGTTGGTGACGTTCAGGTCGCTCATATACAGGATGCGGTAGATCTCGGCTATCTGCTGTATGTCTTCCTGGGAGAAACCGTTGCGGTGCAGCCCGATGCTGTTGAGCCCTACATACGAGATAGGCTCGCGGGCGGCCTTCACATAAGGAGGGATGTCCTTGTTGACCAACGCGCCCCCCTGGAGCATGATGTATTTGCCGAGATGGCAGAACTGATGGACAAGGCTTCCTCCCCCGATCACCGCATGGTCGTCTACCACCACCTCTCCCGCAAGCTGTGTGGCATTCGACATTATCACGCCGTCTCCAAGACGGCAGTCGTGGGCTACGTGGGTATATGCCATGAGAAGACAGTTTTTCCCGACGATTGTCTTGCCCTTGGACGCAGTGCCTCGGTTGACTGTCACACACTCCCTTAGAGTAGTGCCGTCGCCGATTATTGCCACTGTCTCCTCACCCCGGAACTTGAGGTCCTGCGGAATGCCGGAAACCACGGCCCCCGGAAAAATCCTGACCCCATTCCCTATGCGGGCTCCCGGGAAGATGGTGACGTTGCCCTCTATGACGCAGTTGTCGCCGATCTCCACATTGTCATGGATATTGGTGAAATTGCCAATGCTGACATTGTTGCCGATTTTCGCGCCGGGATGAACGCTATATAACTTATCCATTACTATTTTCTCTTTCTTTCTCTTAACGGCAGCCGCCGCAAGGGGAGGCCGCCCCCATATCTTATTTATTCTTTATTATCTGCGCCATGAACTCAGCCTCGCAGACCACCTTCTCTCCTACAAAGGCATAGCCCTTGACCACGGCACATCCGCGACGGATTTCCGTCTGCAGCCCGACGCTGAGGAGCAGCGTGGCGCCCGGCACTACCTTCTGGCGGAACTTCACATTGTCGATCTTGAGGAAATAGGTGGAATATTTCTCCGGCTCCTCAAGGAAGTTGAGCACGAGCACTCCGGCAGCCTGCGCCATTGCCTCCACCTGGAGCACACCGGGCATCACCGGCTCCTGCGGGAAGTGGCCCTGGAAGAAGGGCTCGTTGACCGTGACGTTCTTTATGGCCACTATATGCTTGCGGTCAAGCTCGATCACTTTGTCGATGAGCAGGAAGGGATAGCGGTGGGGAAGAAGCTTGCGGATGCCGTTGATGTCGATGAGGGGTTCCTGGTTGGGATTATATACGGGCGACTGTACCTCGTTGTGGCGCACCTCCTTGCGCATGATGCGCGTGAACTTGTTGTTGATGGTGTGGCCCGGACGTATGGCCACTACCCTGCCCTTGATGGGGCGGCCGATGAGCGCGAGATCGCCGATCACGTCCATGAGCTTGTGGCGTGCCGGCTCGTTCTCCCATTTTAGGGGCTTGGGATTTATATATCCCAGCTTGTTGAGATTCATGTGGGGCACATTCATGAGGTCGCATATCGTGTCGATCTTGTCCTGCTCTACGGGACGGTCGTAAATCACGATGGCATTGTCGAGGTCGCCCCCCTTGATGAGGCCGTGTCTCGAGAGTTCCTCTATCTCGCGGACGAATACGAACGTGCGTGCGCTCGCCACCTCCTGCTTGAACTCGGCCAGGTCGTCGAGCACGGCAAACTGGTTGGGAAGAATCGGCGAATTATATTCCACCATCACCTCGACACTGAAACCGTCGTCAGGATAGACGGTGATGGTAGAGCCGCTGGCATCATCCTTGATGCGGGTCTTCTCCTTTATTATATAGAAATCCTTGTCGGCGTTCTGCTCTTTGAGACCTGTCTTCTCGATAGCGTCGACATACTGGACGGCGCTGCCGTCGAGAATCGGAAATTCCGGACCGTTGACCTCGATGAGACAGTTGTCAATCCCGGCGGCATAAAGGGCTGCCAGGGCATGCTCAACCGTGCTCACCCGGACGCCGTTCCTTCCGAGCACCGTGCCGCGGGTGGTGTCGACCACATTCTCCGCCACACACTCAATCTCGGGCTCTCCCTCGAAATCCACTCTCTTCACGCGATAACCGCTGTTTTCCTTTGCAGGACAGAATCTCGCGATGATCTCCATTCCGGAGTGCAGTCCCTTGCCGCTCACCGTGAATGGCGCCTGTAATGTTAGCTGGTTCATTTCTTATCTTTTTTTATTATTTCCTCGTAGATTTTACCCATGTTTCTCAGATAGACCTGGTTTTTGGCAAACTGCCGGGCGTCGACCGCCGGATACCCCAGCAGCCTCTTTCCGTCGCCCACGTTGTTGGGTATTCCCGACTGGGCGCCGATCTCGTTGCCGTCGCCTACGGTGATATGGCCCGCGAAACCCACCTGGCCGCCGATGCGGTTGGAGTCGCCGATTCTCGTCGAGCCGGCCACGCCAGCCTGCGCCGCAATGACGTTGTTGCGGCCTATCGCCACGTTGTGGGCCACCTGGATGAGGTTGTCGAGCTTCGTGCCGCGCCCAATGACCGTGCTTCCGAATGTGGCGCGGTCGATGGTGGTGTTGGCCCCTATCTCCACGTCATCCTCTATCCTGACGTTGCCCGTCTGGGGAATTTTCTCATAAATGTCGCCCTTGGGAGCGAATCCGAAGCCGTCGGCTCCTATCACACAGCCGGAATGCAGGATACATCTGCTTCCTATCACGCATCCCTCGTAAATCCTCACTCCGGCCCTGATCACGGTGTCCTCTCCTATCGTCACGCAGTCGCCGACATATGCCTGAGGATATATCCTCACGCCTTTGCCCAGGCGGACTCCCTTTCCGATGTAGGCGAACGCCCCGATATAGGAATCCTCCGGAATCACAACGTCCTCGGCCACATGACACGGCTGCTCGATGCCTTTGGGCACGGGCTTGCCGCGCTCGATCATCGTCAGAAGCTCTGCGAGCGTGGAATATGGGTCGGCCACCCTTATCAATACAGGCCCGGAAGCGCCTCCGGCGTCGAAGTCGTCTCCCACGAGAAGAGCCGACGCCCGGGTGGTGGTGAGGAAGTGCGCATATTTTGGATTGGCGATAAAAGAGAGGTCTCCGGGGCCGGCCTCCTCAATCTTTGCAAAGCCGGTGAGTCTCACTTCTCCGTCGCCTTCGACCCTGCCGCCGACGATAGCGGCGAGGCCGTTGGGGGTTATTTCCATAGTGTCAGTAAGATAATTTTCTGCAAATATCGTCATTTTTTTACAATTACACATAGTTTTATATGGCTAATCTTATCATCTACGGCATTTTTTAATTTTTTATGCCTCCGGAGGGGGGTTAATCCACAAAAAATTCTTACTTTTGCATCAAATATACTTTTCGGGCGCCCGCACCCGCCGCTGCCAGCTCCGGAAGGGGCCGGGCCCAGGGGGCGGACTCATCACGGAAAGACCAGACCATGAAAAATACAACCGAATAATAACCATCAAAAAAAAGTTCAAATCAAATGGAAATCTCTCATATTGAACACATCGGCATCGCCGTGCCCAACCTGGCTGAGGCGATAAAGTATTACGAGAACGTGCTTGGCCTCAAGTGCTACAAGCAGGAGGTAGTGGAAGACCAGAAGGTGACGACAGCCTTCTTCAAGGTGGGCGACACCAAGATCGAGCTTCTGGAGCCCACATGCGCAGAGAGCACTATCGCGAAGTTCATCGAGAAGAACGGCGGCCGCGGCGGCATGCACCACATGGCATTTGCCATCGAGGACGGAGTGGCCAACGCCCTGGCAGAGTGTGAGGAGAAGGGGATAAAGCTCATCGACAAGGCTCCGCGCAAAGGCGCCGACGGCCTTCAGATCGCCTTCCTCCATCCCAAGTCGACAGAGGCCGTGCTCACAGAGCTCTGCGAGGACCCCTCCAAGAAATGCGGCTGCTAAAACATTAACAACACAACAACTATCAGATAAAATGAGCATTCAGCAGGAAAAAATCCAGGAACTCATAGAGAAGCGCGCCGAGGCGCGTCTGGGCGGCGGCGAGAAAGCCATCCAGAAACAGCACGAGAGAGGCAAGTACACAGCGCGCGAGAGAATCGCCCAGCTGCTTGACGAGGGCAGCTTCGAGGAGCTCGACATGTTCGTGACACACCGTTGCACCAACTTCGGCCAGGACAAGAAGCACATCCTCGGCGACGGCGTTGTGACAGGTTTCGGTACGATCGAGGGTCGCCTGGTATATGTATTCGCACAGGACTTCACGGTATTTGGCGGCTCGCTGTCGGAGACCATGGCACAGAAGATATGCAAGGTGATGGACCTCGCCATGAAGATGGGAGCCCCTGTCATCGGCCTTAACGACTCGGGCGGCGCACGCATCCAGGAGGGTATCAACGCCCTCGCCGGCTACTCCGAGATCTTCCAGCGCAACATCCTCGCCTCCGGCGTGGTGCCCCAGATCTCAGCCATCCTCGGCCCCTGCGCCGGCGGCGCTGTCTACAGCCCGGCCCTGACCGACTTCACAATCATGGCCAAGGGTATCTCCTATATGTTCCTCACGGGTCCGTCGGTTGTCAAGACCGTTACGGGCGAGGACGTTACCCAGGAGCAGCTCGGTGGCGCATCCGTGCATTCCACCAAGAGCGGTGTGACCCACTTCGTTGCCGAGAACGGCGAGGAGGCCCTCATGATCATCCGCAAGCTTCTGAGCTACATGCCGCAGAACAACCTGGAGGAGACTCCGCTCGTGGCCTGCAACGACCCGATCGACCGTCTCGAGGACTCCCTCAACGACATCATCCCCGACACTGCCAAGAAGAGCTACGACATGTATGAGGTGATCGCCTCGATCGTCGACAACGGCGAGTTCCTCGAAGTGCAGAAAGACTATGCCAAGAACATCATCGTGGGCTTCGCCCGCTTCAACGGCCAGTCGGTCGGCATCGTGGCCAACCAGCCCAAGGTGCTCGCCGGCGTTCTCGACAGCAACGCCTCCAGAAAGGGCGCACGCTTCGTACGCTTCTGCGACGCCTTCAACATTCCTCTGGTAACGCTCGTCGACGTGCCGGGCTTCCTGCCGGGCACCGGCCAGGAATACAACGGCGTGATCCTCCACGGCGCCAAGCTGCTCTATGCTTATGGAGAGGCTACAGTGCCCAAGGTGACCGTGACACTGCGCAAGAGCTACGGCGGCAGCCACATCGTGATGAGCTGCAAGCAGCTCCGTGGCGACGTCAACTACGCATGGCCCTCAGCAGAGATCGCCGTGATGGGAGCCGAGGGTGCCGTAGGCGTGCTCTACGCCAAGGAGGCCAAGTCGCAGGCTGATCCCGCCGCCTTCATCAAGGAGAAGGAGGAGGAATACCGCAAGCTCTTCGCCAACCCCTACAACGCCGCAAAATACGGCTACATCGACGACGTCATCGAGCCGCGCAACACGCGCTTCCGCGTAATCCGCGCCCTTCAGATGCTTGCCACCAAGAAGGTGTCGAATCCGGCCAAGAAACACGGCAACATTCCATTGTAATCCCAAACCCACGCTTCAAAAATGTTGAAAATATATTTATTGACGGCGTCCATACTTCTGGCATCGCTTCCGGGGCTCGCAGCCCCGGAAGTGAGCAGCCGGATGGATGAGGCCGTCGTCGAGCAGACGCTCCCCGAAGGCCAGAGCAAGGTCTTTGCCGACACCGTGCAGAGCGAGACCGTGCCATACGTGGAGGAGAGTGCCACCGCCCGGAAGATGAGCCAGGCCGAGAAAGCCCACAACGCGGCCGTAAACGACTCCTGGGGAGGCGCGATCACAATCGTGGCCATGGTAATCGTGATTTCCGCCCTGGCTGTCCTGAGCCTGCTCTTCCTCGGATTCGGAAAGGTCTCCGCCTCCCTGATTGCCCACAAGAGCCGCAAGACCAAAGGACTCTCCAAGGAACAGGCTGCCGCCACCGGACATGACGACCTGGCAAGCGGCGAGGCGATTGCCGCCATCGGTATGGCTCTCGCAGAACACTTCGGCGACCAACACGACATGGAGGACACAATCATCACGATCCGCCGCCTCAAGAAGGCCTACTCTCCCTGGAACTCCAAGATCTACAATCTCCGCCAGACTCCCGAGCTCCATAGAAACGTACATCCCAAAAACGCCATCTAAACTCTCTCGCCCCATTACAATCACAACCTTTTTATTATGAAACCAAAGGAATACAAATATAAAATCAACGGCATCAAGTTCACCGTAAGCGTAGGCGAGGTGGAAAACAACAACGTGCACGTTGAAGTCAACGGAATTCCCTACAACGTGGAGCTTGACGACGCACCTGCACGCAAGCAGACCATAAGCCAGCCCGTGAAGGGTCCGCAGAGCGCTCCGAGGACGGAGGCCGGCGAGAAGGTGATCGCCAAGCCCAAGCCCGCAGCAAGCTCCGCCGCAGCCGTGAAGAGCCCGCTTCCCGGCACAATCACCAAAATCAACGTCTCCGTCGGGCAGCAGGTGGGCGCCGGCGCCACTGTCTGCATGCTCGAGGCCATGAAGATGGAAAACGATGTCCACACCGTAAAGGGGGGCACGGTAAAGCAGATTCTCGTCAATGTCGGAGACACTGTGCTCGAAGGCACCGACATCATGATTATCGAATAATCAAGTCCGCTCTCACATATAATTTATAAATTGCTTATAAAATCATGATTTTAGCGGAAACAACATATTCTTTCGGCGAATTCATCAAGCAGACCATCTCCACCTTCTGGAGCTTCACCGGCTTCGCCAACTGCGAGTGGACAAACCTCGTGATGCTGGCGGTGGGATGTTTCTTCGTATGGCTCGCCATTCGCAAAAACTTCGAGCCGCTGCTGCTCGTGCCGATCGGATTCGGCATGCTCATCGGCAACATCCCGTTCCAGCCGGGTATGGAAATCGGCATCTATGAGCCGGGGTCCGTGCTCAACATCCTCTACAACGGTGTGCAATACGGCTGGTATCCTCCCCTGATATTCCTCGGCATCGGAGCCATGACCGACTTCTCGGCCCTTCTGGCCAATCCGAAACTGATGATTATCGGCGCTTGCGCACAGTTCGGTATCTTCGGAGCCTACATGCTCGCGCTGCTCGTGGGATTCGACCCCCTGTCGGCAGGATGTGTGGCCATCATCGGTGGAGCCGACGGCCCGACAGCAATCTTCACAACCTCCAAGCTCAACCCCAACCTTCTTGGCGCCGTGGCGGTATCGGCCTACTCCTACATGGCCCTCATTCCGCTCATCCAGCCGCCGTTGATGCGTCTCTTCACCAACGAGAAAGAGCGTCTGATAAAGATGAAGCCCGCCCGCGTGGTGAGCCAGACGGAGAAGATCATCTTCCCTATCGTAGGCCTCATGCTGACCTGCTTCATCGTGCCCTCCGGCATACCTCTTCTGGGCATGCTCTTCTTCGGCAATATCCTGCGTGAGAGCGGCGTGACAACACGTCTCGCGAAGACCGCCAGCAACGCCATGACCGACATCGTGACTATCCTTCTCGGAATGACAGTGGGCGCCTCCACTCAGGCCGACAAGTTCCTCACCGTCGACACTCTCCTCATCTTCGGTCTCGGCTTCCTGGCCTTCATCATCGCCTCCTCGGCCGGTGTATGCTCCGTGAAGCTCTTCAACCTCTTCCTGAAGAAAGACAAGAAGATCAACCCGCTCATCGGTAACGCCGGCGTGTCGGCTGTGCCTATGGCAGCCCGAATATCCAACAATGTCGGACTTGAATACGACCCGACCAACTATCTGCTGATGCACGCCATGGGCCCCAA
>DKYZ01000127.1:16871-17462 GCA_002493515.1 Porphyromonadaceae bacterium UBA7087
GGGCCCCAACGTGGCCGGCGTGATAGGCTCGGCTGTGGCGGCAGGTGTCCTGCTGAGCTTCCTCGGCTGATCAAGACTTCATATTGATAAGGAAAGCGACCCCAGGGCCGCTTTCTTTATCAATATGCAATTCCTTTCCTTATAGCTTGGCTTGCGGGAAATCAACGCAAAATGCCTTTTTTTAACATCATGCGCATTTTTAAAAGGTTTTAAATTTTATTAACGTTGAACCCCGTTGCCTTTTGATTGTTTTATTTTCAGATGGCCGCCAATCCTCCCTCCCCGCAAATCCACGGCTGCGGCAATTAACTCTATCGGAGGACCTGCTAATGATTACTGACCAAGTTATAAAAGAAATATATAAGAAATTCAAGAGACCGCCACGAAACGAGAATGACCTTGAACTTGAAAAATTCGTAGACATCCTCAAGGAACACCATCCCATAAGGGTGGAAGACGGAGAGGTAGTAATAGGCGATTCCACAGATTTCGATCCGTTCAAGAGATTCCTGGTGCGCGGTATCCACGCCATACTCGAGTTCGACCACGAGGTCGCGTTCGTGTTCAGGCGCCATATCCTTTTCTTCGGCA
>DKYZ01000127.1:17772-17912 GCA_002493515.1 Porphyromonadaceae bacterium UBA7087
TAACGACGACGAGATGCGCGTACACATAAAGCCGGAGGAAAACAAGTCGATATTCGCGCGCATCTTCGGAGGCGACGATGACGACTGATGCAGGCGCGGCTGCCCGAAGCGCTGCCGTGACCATCCGACAGGAAGCCCCG
>DKYZ01000127.1:18229-19083 GCA_002493515.1 Porphyromonadaceae bacterium UBA7087
CGGGGCTTCCTGTCGGATGGTCACTCAAAAAGCGTGCCTGCCGTCAATTGAAATTGAGATCGTCGAAACCGTCCTCAAGCTCGTCCTCGTTAAAGGCCGTGTCGCCATAGAGCTCCTCGATATCCAGGTCTTCCACCTTACGCTGTGCGGCGCGGTCAACCTTTGTCTCGAACTCATCCATGTCGACAGTCTGCTTGGGTGCCTTGCCCTTCTTGAAGGTGCAGACGGGATCCTTGAGATTCTTTCCGGGAAGCATCTCACGCATCTCCATGAAGAAGGAACGCTCCGTCATGTAGTCGAAGACGAATATCAGCTTCTGCCCCTCCTCTTCCACGAGCTCGCCGACGGGCGTGTCTTCCATCAGCCAGATATCCTGGTCGCTGTTGCTGCCCATGTCTTCGAGCGTGATCTCCTCCTGCTTGTTCCAGTCCTCGTCGCAGAGGAAGAAGGAGTCCATGTCGTCCTTCGTATATCCTACGCTGTCAAGAATGGCGTTGCGCAGCAGAAGGAATGAGGATTCTGCATCGATTTCTATCTCGCGGGCGAAATTGCTCGCCTCGTCGCTTACCAGTTTAAACCTGTATACCATAATCGGCTTTGTGCTTTTTATTGGATTAAATATTTTTTCGTTTTATGACGCGAATTTAATGCATTTCTTACAAAGAATACAAAAAAAGCGGCAAAAAAAATGAGATAATATCAATCATCTCATTTTGTCATGTAATAAAGGTTTGACAATCACTTGATTATCTCATAGCGTTTGAAAACCTTCTCGATGGCCTCCAGAGAGCGTGTCACCTGCTCCTTGGTGTGTGTGGCCATCAGGGAGTAGCGGATGAGAGTGTCGTGGGGAG
>DKYZ01000127.1:19385-34864 GCA_002493515.1 Porphyromonadaceae bacterium UBA7087
AGCGGATGAGAGTGTCGTGGGGAGCCACGGCGGGGGTCACGACGGGATTGACGAAGACACCCTCGTCAAGCAGGTCTCGGGTGACGTGGAACGTCTTGTAGTCGTCGCGGATGAAGAGCGGGATGATGGGTGTGGAGGTATTTCCTATCTCGCAGCCCATCGCGCGGAAATTGTCGAGGGCGTAATGCGTGATTTCCCACAGGTGCTCCTGGCGTTCCGGCTCGGCGAGCATGATGTCGAGGGCGGCGTTGACGGCGGCCGTGGATGCCGGAGTGATGCTGGCCGTGAAGATGTAGGAGCGCGAATGGTGACGAAGGTAGTTGGTTATCGATTTGTCGGTGGCGATGAAGCCGCCGAGGGAGGCGAACGACTTGCTGAAGGTGCCCATTATGAGGTCAACGTCATCAGTGACGCCGAAATGGTCGCACGTGCCGCGTCCCCCTTTGCCGAAGACTCCTATGCCGTGGGCCTCGTCTACCATCACTGAGGCATTGTATTTCTTGGCGAGCCTTACGATTTCGGGAAGATTCGCCACGTCGCCCTCCATGGAGAATACGCCGTCGGTGACAATGAGCTTCACCTTGTCCGGGTCGCATTTCTTCAGCTGAGCCTCAAGGCTCTCCATGTCGTTGTGGCGGTATTTCAGACAGGTGGAGAACGACAGGCGTCGCCCGTCGATGATCGAGGCATGGTCCTGCTCGTCGAAAATAATATAGTCTTCTCTTCCGGTGAGCGTAGAGACTACGCCGAGGTTAACCTCGAAACCGGTGCTGTAGAGCATGGCGTCTTCTTTGCCGACATAGTCGGCAAGCCTGGCCTCAAGGTCTTTGTGGATGTCGAGGGTGCCGTTGAGGAAGGGGCTTCCGGCCATGCCGGTGCCGTATTTCTTGGTGGCGGCGACGGCCGCCTCGATAACCTTAGGATGGTTGGTGAGCCCCATATAACTGTTGGAGCCGAACATGAGCACCTTCTTGCCGTTCATCAGCACCTCGGTGTTCTGCTCGCTCGATATGGGCCGGAAATAAGGGTATACACCCGCTGCCTTCGCCTTCTGGGGCGCGTCATACTTCGACAGTTTCTCTTGTAGTGGCTTCATATTATATTGTCTCTTGGCTTAGGCTCGCGCATCACCCTGTGCCTCCTCGGGGGCCAAGGGCCTATATATAACCTATATATAATAGGTGTATATATCATTCGCGGGCGTCCGCCTGGGAATTTTTTCAGAATGCAAAGGTAACGTTTTTAATTGATTAATTAGTAAAAACGGCGATAAAATTTGCACACGGCCTGTAAAAATGTGCCATTCGGCGCCCTCTTTGCCATTTATGTCACAGTGGCCGGCAGTCGGCGTCATATGGGAGTGTCGCATGTCAAGGCCTCAGAAGTGGCTATTTCCCAACATTTTATAAATTTTAATCAATTTTTCACGGGCGACCGAAATTTTTAGCACGTCATTTGTTAATATGTCATACGGACGGCTTCTCCTCCCCCGCTCCGGGGCGCCGTCGCAGACATAAAGACAGAATAATAAATAAACACTTAATTATAGAC
Source organism: Porphyromonadaceae bacterium UBA7087 (assembly GCA_002493515.1). Taxonomy (GTDB): domain Bacteria; phylum Bacteroidota; class Bacteroidia; order Bacteroidales; family Muribaculaceae; genus Lepagella. The sequence goes on from DKYZ01000127.1 coordinate 20,937, forward strand.
AATCATGGGAAAAATCATTGGTATCGACTTGGGAACCACCAATTCCTGCGTAGCAGTGCTCGAAGGAAAAGACCCTGTAGTTATTCCTAACAACGAAGGCCGCAACACGACTCCTTCCGTAGTCGCATTCGTTGACGGCGGCGAGCGCAAGGTCGGCGACCCGGCCAAGCGTCAGGCCATCACCAACCCCACCCGCACCGTCTACTCCATCAAGAGATTCATGGGCGAGAAGTGCGACCAGGTGGCCGATGAGATCAAGCGTGTGCCTTACAAGGTAGTTTGCCAAAACGATATACCGAAAGTAGACATCGACGGACGTGACTACACTCCGCAGGAGATTTCGGCTATGATTCTCCAGAAAATGAAGAAGACTGCCGAGGATTATCTCGGCCAGGAGGTGACGGAGGCTGTCATCACGGTGCCTGCGTATTTCGACGACTCACAGCGTCAGGCCACAAAAGAGGCCGGTGAGATCGCTGGCCTGAAGGTTCGCCGTATTGTCAACGAGCCTACAGCCGCAGCCCTTGCCTACGGTCTTGACAAATCCACCAAAGAGCAGAAGATCGCTGTCTTCGACCTCGGAGGCGGCACATTCGATATCTCTATCCTTGAGCTCGGCGACGGTGTCTTCGAGGTTAAGTCTACCAACGGTGACACACACCTCGGCGGCGATGACTTCGACCACGTGATCATCGACTGGCTCGCAGACGAGTTCAAGAAAGAGGAGGGTGTCGACCTCCGTCAGGATCCTATGGCCATGCAGCGTCTCAAGGAGGCTGCCGAGAAGGCCAAGATCGAGCTTTCAAGCTCCACATCGACTGAGATCAACCTCCCCTACATCACAGCTACTGCTTCCGGCCCGAAACACCTCGTCAAGACGCTTACCCGCGCCAAGTTCGAGCAGCTTGCATCGCGCCTGATCGACGCTGTGAAGGAGCCATGTGTAAAGGCTCTCTCTGATGCCGGCATGTCGGCTTCCGAGATTGACGAGGTTATCCTCGTGGGCGGTTCGACCCGTATCCCCGCCATCCAGACCAAGGTAAAGGAGATTTTCGGCAAGGAGCCCAACAAGGGTGTCAACCCCGATGAGGTTGTTGCCATAGGCGCAGCCATTCAGGGCGGTGTGCTCAGCGGCGATGTGAAAGACGTGCTTCTGCTTGATGTCGTGCCTCTGTCGATCGGTATCGAGACTCTCGGCGGCGTGATGACAAAGCTTATCGAGGCCAACACCACTATCCCGACCCGTAAGAGCGAGACATTCTCGACGGCTGCCGACAACCAGCCCGAGGTTACCATCCGCGTGCTCCAGGGTGAGCGTCCTATGGCTGCCGACGACAAGCTTCTCGGTGAGTTCAATCTCGCAGGCATCGCTCCCGCACCGCGTGGCGTGCCGCAGATCGAGGTTACATTCGAGGTGGATGCCAACGGTATCCTGAATGTGTCGGCCAAGGATAAGGCCACCGGCAAGGAGCAGTCGATCCGTATCGAGGCATCGAGCGGTCTTACCGACTCCGAGATCCAGCGCATGCGCGACGAGGCCAAGGCCAACGAGGAGGCTGACCGCAAGGCCAAGGAGCGTATCGACAAGCTCAACCATGCCGACAGCATGATCTTCCAGACAGAGAAGCAGCTCAATGAGCTGGGCGACAAGATTCCGGCCGACAAGAAGGCTGCAATCGAGTCAGCTCTCGACCGTCTGAAAGAGGTTCACAAGAATCAGCTCGTGGAAGACGTAGACTCTGCCATCAAGGCAGTCGAGACAGCCTTCCAGGCAGCAGCCCAGGACATCTACAATGCCCAGGGCGCAGGTCAGCAGGCCGGTCCTCAGCCAGGCGCACAGCCCGGCGGTCAGGCTCCGCATGACGACAAGGGTCCCGAGGATGTGGACTTTGAGGAAGTGAAATAATCAAAATCAAGTATTTTTTATGGAGGCGGCGTGCCGGAAGGCATGCCGCCTTTATTCTAAAACAGAATTATTATGATACGACTGAATTGTTTCCTCCTTCTGGAGGATGTGCAGAAAAAGACTGCCCTGAAATTCGTGGCCACAGAACTTGTGGAGCTGTCGAAGCGCGACAAGGGATGCATCGCATACGACCTGTTTGAGTCGGCTACCGTCGACAACCATCTGATGATCTGCGAGACCTGGGAAACTGAGGAGGACCTGAAAGCCCATATGGAGTCGGCCCATTTCAAGGAGCTCGTCCCGAAACTCCAGCAGATAGCCACAATGACACTCGAGCGTTTCGACTTCTGACGCCTGCCCCACGACACCCCGGCCCCGGAAGCATCCCGGGGTCGGAGACGCCTCGTCTCCGAGCCCACCTGCAACCGGTTTCGCTGCGCGAAACGAAATTGGCTGGCTCAAACGGAAATGTTCTGAAATTCTGTCTTGAATTTGGCAATGTGCGGAATTTATGCTAATTTAGTGGCATCAAACAGACAGCTATGGAATTATCAGGCCTCTTCATAAACCTCCAGACCGATTACGGGTTTAAACGTATGTTCGGCAACATTAAGAACAAGCGAGTTCTTATCCGGTTCCTCAATGCCATATTCGGTGACGACATCCATGTCACCGATGTGGAGTATCACGACAAGGAACTCTTGCCCAGCGAGGCCGACGGCAAGCGCATAATCTACGACATCTACTGCACGTCGGAGATTCCGGACCAGGAGCGCAACCTCTTTGCGGGAGCAACTGCTGATGACGGGAGAAAGACACATCACTTCATCCTGGAGATGCAGAACCTGTATGACCCGCGGTTTGAGGACCGCATGGCGTACTATACCTCCCGGATGGTGGCCGGACAGGGAAAGGCGGGATGGGACTACACGCTCGAGCATGTCATCACGGTTGTGGTGACTGACTTCGACCTGAACCGGGACGACCCCCGGCTCGTGCGCAACATCGGCTTTGCCGACACCGAGACCCGTGAGCTGCTGACCGACAAGATCAGGATTGTGTTCCTGTCGTTGAAATGCATCGAGAGGAAGAGGTGGGAGGAATGCGGGACCGAGCTTGAGAGGATATTGTATATTATAAAGAACATGGATAAAATGAGCAAGACATCAAAACCCTATATGGAAGGAGACTATGAGGAAATGTTCGAGGCTACCACCATGGGCAACATGGCATCCGAGGAACTGGTGGCATACAGCGACTCCCTGCAGAAGCTGCGTGACACTCAGGCCGGCATAGAGTATGCAAGCCGCCAGGCCTATGACGACGGTGAGCAGAAAGGACGCAAAGAAGGGCTGAAGGAAGGGCTGAAGGAAGGGCTGAAGGAAGGGTTGCTTAAAGCGGCAAGGAATCTCCTGGCCTATGGAGCCTCCACGGAGATGGTAGTGGCGGCTACCGGACTGACTCCCGCACAGCTGGATAAGCTAAGGGAGGAGCTGTAATCCAGTTTCAGACGCCGGCCCCGGAGGAATAAAAAAATAAATTTTCCAAAATTTTCTTAAAATATTTTTGGTTTTCTAAAAATATTCACATAACTTTGCCATCGAGTTGCATTGGCGGACGCAAGAGAGCGACCTCATGCCTTTGGCGACTCGTAAATAACACGGGGTGTTATTGATTTTTCTTCAACCAAACTTGGCCGTTTGATACGCAAGAAAATCAATACACGCCCGCGCTGTGATTGCTATATCCCATCTCAACCAAGAGAGATAAGCAATAACGGTGTGGACGTCTATTGCTTTTTGCGTAGGGTTGGCCAAGACCTGGTTGAAGGAAGTTGATAGGTTTCCACACCTTCTCTTTTCAACCTTCCTGCCAGGAGACCACGGGAAAGACACAACTACCACAAACTATGGTAAAATCCTTACTCGCGGGCGCGGTCTTGCTGACGTGCTGCCTCGCGGCGACGGCGCAGACGCCGTCGGGTCCGGGGACGGCCACAGCCACCCCGTTCAAGCTCAAAGCCGAAAAGGCCGTGACACACACCACTCCACCCAACATCTCCTACGTCATGGACGTGACTCCCGAATGGCACAAGGAACGTCTCGCCCGAAAGGGAATCATGGTGCAGAACACCATGGACTTCCCTGAGACCGCCGACGGGCGCATCAATCCCGTGAAATCTCCCTTGCGCGAGAACGAACAGACCTACACCCTCACCGTCAACCTCAAGTATGACAAGGAGGAGGTAATGAAATTAAGGGGAACAGCATATCCGAATTATTCAGAAGACTATTGGTTCAATAATGAATCTCCGGATAGCCCCCAGCCGGATGAAATCAGGTTCATTCTTCCCTCAGGCAGTTATGACATAGCAGTAACACTAACTGATATGACTGGGAATCCCATAGTTCTATCGGCTTCCGAAATAACCATGGACGCGAACAAGGAAATCACGCTCGACTCCGCTGATGCCACAGTCGAGATCAATTGGAACACATTGCTTCCTGACGGAGAGAAAGCGCAAAGTGATATACCCGTATATAATCCAGAAACCCATGAAATAATTGATGAGATTCCAGGAAACAGTCTTAGTGTGCGCAACTTTCTTGTCATCAGAAATACAAAGCATGGGATAGGGTCATTGTTGGGCGGTGATGAAATCACTTTTATTACGGGGGACGAGAAAACGACACTGGGCACTCTCAGCATAAGGATAATGCCGAGCAAGGACTATATGCTTTATTTCAAGACTCACGTAATGAGTCTTGAAGGAGGATATATCGTAGCATTGATGTCTGATGCCCTTCAGTCAGCATACATCTCCAACAATCCCGCAAACTACAAGGTCATAAAACCGGAGTTCGCATATACACCATATAAGCCGGAGCCAATGATTGATGGAGAAGGTGAGGATCAAATAGTAACTGAATTTGATATAGAGAAGGCATTTTCACTACAATCATATGATTTTGAGGATGGATTGCTTCAGCAAAAAGGTTCAACATCACTTTATGGTCCTGACTTTAAGAACAAATGGATATACATCTGTCAGGATCCTGCAAATACTGACAAATATCATGTGATGCCCGTTCCGAAGATTATGGAGGATTGGGAAAAAAGCAATGTTTGCCTGCCTATCGACACTGAATCCAATCCTTTCCATGCAGTGGCGTTGAACAATTTACTTGATTTCGGGCCCTTTGTAAAATTGCCGGATGACTGGAATATCTATATGAATAAGGTAGAGAATCCTTGGCTTTCGTTCGATATCGACAAACAGTATGTCTGGAACTACGGCTGTCCGGCGCAAGTATTCAGTACAGAATCCTATGATTGGGGCAACTCATATAATTTCTCATATATCGGTCGTCTCGGCGAAAGGCGCGATGTCGACAATCTCGCTACCGTAGGTCTTGTCTCTGTAAACGGTGAGGCTCCGTCTGACGAGATGATGGAGAATCTGCAATACGGCCAATTGCCGGAAGAGGGTAAGATAAATTTCGAGTTCACCGACTCAAACGTCATGATAGACGGCATCGAGGGAAAGAATGTCTCAAAGCTTGAGTTCGACATGGCCCGCGACGACTGGTAGCCCCCGACACTGCAGATTGTACGCTTCATCGACAAAGAGGGAAACATTACCGACCGCTACGCCGAAGGTAAGGATGGTGTCATCGAGTTCTATGGCGGTGACTTCTCATTCCATGAGAATCCCGAGACATGGGTCAGCTGGTACACCGAGGTTCCCGCATCTGAGGTGACGGTGGAATATGCGCCTTACGGCACGGAAAGTTTCCTTCCCCTCGAGGTCGAGAACATCGCAGAGCGTGACTTCATGCCCGGTTTCGGTACTTACTACCGTGGCTCTCTCGCAGCGGTCGACCGCAAGTCGGATAACGGCTGGTTCGACGTACGCATCAGGCTGACCGACGCCTCGGGCAACTGGCAGGAGCAGACGCTTTCCCCCGCCTTCAGAATTGACTCGAACGTAGGTGTGGAGGCTGTCGCAGCTCCCGAAATCGGCGTGACAGTAGCCAATGGCATGATAACCGTCTGCGGCTGTGAGAATCCCGCAATCGAGGTCTACTCCACCGACGGCATCCTGCTGCGCCGCGTCAACGCCGCGTCCCTTGACGCCACGACGCTCGGCAGTGGAATCTATCTCGTCAGCGTCACTGACGGCTCGAAACGCGCGGTACGCAAAGTCAGAATCTGACACCCCGAGGCCGGAGACGTCCCGTCTCCGAACCCTCCTGCAACCTGTTTCGCACAGCGAAACCACATTGGCTGGCGGACGAGACGTCCGCCGCCACATTCAACCCTGTTCCTCTGGAACAGGGTTTTATTTATTACCAATAAACAAAATTAGCCATTTTTGTTTGCCAGGAATAAATAAAATGCTATCTTTGCATCTGAATCAATTAAAATCACCCAGACTATGAATCAGGAGATATTGAAATCGATAATAATAGAAGGACAGGAACTGCTTCAGGAGATAGAGGCCGTGGAACGGTCTTTCGCATTCGAGGATAAGGCCAGGTATGTGTTTGTCGGGGCAAGGCAGTCGGGCAAATCTTATCTGATGTACCTCCGTGCCAAACAGCTTCTGAAAGAGGGACACGACCTCAGGGAGATGCTTTTCATGAATTTCGACGATGAGCGTCTGCTCGATTTCAAAGCCGGGGATTTCGACTCGATTCTTAAAGCCTACTCTGCTCTCTACGAGACGCGTCCGATTATATTCCTTGACGAAATCCAGAATATCGACGGATGGGAGCATTTTGCAAGACGGCTCGCGAATCAGAAATATATGGTGTATATAACCGGAAGCAACGCGAAAATGCTGAGCCGTGATATAGCCACGACTCTCGGAGCCAGATTCGTGGAGCAACCGGTGTTCCCATATTCCTTCCGGGAGTTTATGAGAGCCAACAATGCCGAGGTCAGCCCGGGTTGGGAATACGGCAAAAGCCGGGGTGTTGTGGAAAGACTGCTCAATACCTATTTCACATGGGGTGGATTCCCCGAGTCGCTGATGTTTGTCGACAAGCGCCGCTGGCTCAACGAATTATATGAGAAAATCATTCTTGGCGATATAATACAACGCAACGGAATCCGCAACGAAAATGCCCTGCGGCTGTGCATACGCCGACTGGCAGAGAACATCAAGACACCTACTTCCTACAACCGGCTGGCCAATATAGTCAAGGCATCAGGAGTCAACACCAATGTGGCTTCCATAGCGGAATATATGGATTATTGCCGCGATGCCTGCCTTATTTTCCCGCTGGAGAACTATTATTCCAAATTTGTGGAGAAAAACACGGTCAAAAAACATTATTTCATAGACAACGGATTGCTCAACATATTTCTGACAGACAGTGAGACAGCCCTGATGGAGAATATATGCGCAATCCATCTATACCGCCGATTCCTTCTCGGGAAATCAGAAGCCGTTTACTTCTACAACAAGGAGGTGGAGATCGATTTTCTTCTCCCTGAAAGCAAAAAGGCAGTCCAGGCATGTTTCAGCATAAACGACCCTCTGGCGCTCGAACGCGAGGTGAAGGCCATATCCCTGTTTCATAAGAAATACGGGCTCGAGACCGTGGAAGTAGTGACGTATTCCGAAGAACGCACGATAGAGATTCCCGGGCTTACAATCAGCGTCATCCCCCTGGCCAAATGGTTGCTGACCGAAAATAAATAAGACGTCGCCGCGTTGGTCCTTTCGGAACGTGGTTTTCTTGGATATTCACGGCAATTGAGTTAACTTTGCAGTCGCAATGGAATTCAAGATAGACGCCACAGCCCCCGGCACGGCCGCAAGAGCCGGGGAAATCACGACAGACCACGGCCGAATACTCACCCCCATCTTCATGCCCGTGGGCACGGTGGGCAGCGTGAAGGCCGTGCATTTCCGCGAACTGCGCGACGACATAAAGGCCCAGATTATCCTGGGCAACACATATCATCTATACCTGCGCCCCGGACTCGACATCCTGCGACAGGCCGGCGGCCTGCACAAGTTCAACGGCTGGGACCGTCCAATCCTTACTGACTCAGGTGGTTTCCAGGTATTCTCCCTCTCCGCCAACCGCAAACTGAAGGAAGAGGGAGCATATTTTCGCAGCCATATCGACGGCAGCAAACATCTCTTCACCCCGGAGGGCGTGGTAGACATACAGCGCATAATCGGCGCGGACATCATGATGGCACTCGACGAGTGTCCTCCCGGCACATCCGACTACGACTACGCCAGAAAATCACTCGGCCTGACCCAACGCTGGCTCCAGAGAGGCTGGAAAAGATACCGGGAGACGGAAGGACTTTACGGATACCGCCAGGCTTACTTCCCCATAGTGCAGGGCTGCGTATATCCCGACCTTAGGCGTGAGGCCGCCAAATTCATAGCCGACCTCGGCGCCGACGGCAACGCAATAGGCGGACTCGCCGTGGGGGAACCCACGGAGAAGATGTATGAGATGATCGAGGTGGTCAACGAAATCCTTCCCGTCGACAGACCGCGATACCTGATGGGCGTCGGTACTCCGGCTAATATCCTGGAGGCCATCGACCGTGGAGTGGACATGATGGACTGCGTCATGCCTACGCGCAACGGCCGCAACGGCATGCTCTTCACGCGCAACGGCATCATGAACATGCGCAACAAGAAATGGGCCGACGATTTCTCCCCGCTCGACGAAGGGGGACCATCGTTTGTTGACGAAGTATATTCGAAAGCATATGTGCGTCATCTCTTCATAAGCAATGAGATTCTGGCCATGCAGATAGCATCCATCCATAATCTCGCCTTCTACCTGTGGCTCGTCGGAGAAGCCAGGAAGCATATTGTCGAGGGGGATTTCAAATCGTGGAAGGAGGCGATGGTCGAGAGAGTGACACGACGCCTCTGAAACCATCGGACAAAAGAAATGAAAAGACTACCGATGAAACCCAATCTATCGTATATAAAGGCTGGACTGACTGCCACGTCAAAGACTTTAAGGAGAATCTTCCGTAAACGAAGATTCACCCCAGCGTTCCGTCTGAAGGTTCTCGACGTGTATATACTGAAGAAGTTTCTCGGCACGTATTTCCTCGCTACCCTGCTGTTTCTGGCGGTCATCGCCATGTTTGACATAACCGAGAAGCTCGACGCTTTCCTCACGGCCCCCCTGAAGGAGACCCTGTTTGACTATTTCGCGTCGATGCTCCCCAACTTCGCCAACCAGCTCTCTCCTCTCTTCACTTTCATTTCCGTAATCTTCTTCACGTCGAAGATGGCGGGCAACTCGGAAATAATAGCCATTCTCTCAAGCGGTGTGAGCCTGGGAAGGCTTCTGCGCCCATATATGGCCGGTGCGGCAGTGATAGCCGCGTTCACGTTCGTTCTGAGCAATTATGTGATACCCCCGACCAACATAGCGCGGATTGCCTACACCAATAAATATGTGAAGAATAAGAAGCCTCAGACCGGCAATAACATCCAGCTCCAGGCCAGCCCGGGCGTTGTGGCGTATATAGGTCGTTTCGAGAACAATACCAAGACTGGCTACCGCTTCACGCTCGACAAGATAGAGGGTAACAGCATACTGTCGCGGCTCACCGCCTCGACAGCCCGCTATGACACTCTCAAGACATATCATTGGATTCTCAACGACTACATGATTCGCGATTTCGACGGTATGAACGAGAAGGTGAGACATGGCAACAGACTTGACACCATCATCCCCATCGAGCCGAAGGATTTCATGATTTCGAGCAACGACCAAGAGACAATGACTACTCCGGAGCTGTCGGAATATATCGACAGGCAGAAGATGCGTGGTGTAGCCAACATCAAGGCGTTCGAGATAGAGAAGGAGCGCCGCATAGCCTCTACTGCGGCAGCCTTCATCCTTACTCTCATCGGCATGTCGCTCTCGGTAAAGAAGCAGAAGGGAGGAATGGGAATGAATATCGGAATCGGACTGGTGTTGAGCTTCTCATATATCCTTTTCTCTACTGTCACAAGCTCGTTTGCCATCTCCGGCCAGACCACTCCCTTCATCGCCATGGAGATACCCAACGTCATCTATCTGCTCATCGGCATCTTCCTCTACTACCGTGCAACCCGGTCGTGATGGCCGAGTAGCCTCGGCGGAAGTAGAGGCTGTTCCAGTCGCGCGGACGCAGGATGGAATCACCGGCCGCCACGACATCGATATCCACAGGGACATCACCGAGCCTGCGGCACTCCTCGTCGCGACCATGCCCCAGCTCATACTCCTTACACATGGACTGAAGCGCCTCAGCCTCCAGAGGACATTCCCCCGCCACAACGCAATTCATGTAAATCCTTGGCTCAGACACGCCACCGCCGTCCGCATCCACAGCTGCGGATGCCACATGATACTCATCGGGACTCGCATACACCTCCGACGCCTCGATATCCCCCAGCTGCGTGCCCAGCCAAGCCACGGCATCCTCGACATTCTTCCGGCGGCATCCGCAGTTGCTGCCGACACACACCACAACCCTCATCTCACCTTGCCTGCCTCACTCGAAGGGTAATTACCTCCCCTCAACGTTATCAATGTCACCTCCGGAGTAGCCCCGATGCGGAACGGTATTCCGACCTCCCCGGCCCCTATATTCACATATATGCGGCGCGAAACACTGTCGGGACTCTCCTTCTCGTACAGTCCCCCCCACTGGTCGTAACGGAACTTGGCAGGCGACCACCGCCACTTGCCCACCTGCAGCATCAGCTGCATCGCATGCGTATGGCCGCTCAATGTCAGGTCGATATCTGTATTCTCCGAAGTCTCCTGTTTCCAATGCTCCGGATTATGCGTGAGAAGAATCTTAAACCTGCCGTCGTTGAGATGATGAAGAGAGTCTTTCGATGCGTTGAATGCCTTCCCTATGTCGCCATACTGATGGAAAGGCGGCTCTCCCCAGTTCTCCACGCCTATCATGGCTATCGAGTCGGAGTCTCTTCTCATGAAAAAATGCCGGTTGTTGAGCATACGCCATCCCATCTGCTTCTGGAGGCTCTTCATCATGTCAAGATTCCCCTTCTTCTCCGCCTCGGACTCCCAGTCGGAATAATCACCATAGTCATGATTGCCCAGAATCGAGACCACACCGTCGGGAGCCTTGAGTCCGGAGAGCGTGTTTACGAAAGGGAGCAGCTCCGATGTCTGCATATTCACCAGGTCGCCGGTGAAGACGATGATATCGGGGTGAAGCGAGTTGACTGAATCCACAAGATTTTTTACGAAGGTAGTGTCATTTCCCCAGGTGCCTACATGAAGATCGCTTATCTGAGCTATCTTATATCCGTCGAAAGCCTTCGGAAGCTTCGGCGATGAGACAGTGACAGCAGACACCATTATCTGGCGGCGTGTCTCGAACGCCCCCCACCACATCATGGCGCATACGAAGAAAGCGAGGGGCATTCCTAACCATATGCCGTAGTTAAGCCGCACATGGCGACGCGACTTCGACGACAGCAGCAGACCGACCGCGCTGCAGACGACGTAGAAGAATTTCGGCACGTACACCGTCAAGTAGCTGTAGAGCATCCACATCACCGTCAGCGTCTCCCCGGATGAGGAGCGCCTCGGCATATAAAGAATCACGGTCAGAAATATCCAGCATGCCACTGAAAGCCCGGCATAGACACGGTGCCAGATCCTTGAAGAGCAGTAACGCCTTATGTCATTCCATATGTAGAGGTCTACCAGGATGGAATAGAGATAAAGCACGATTATCATTATCACACTAACTCGCATGGTATTTTTCTAAGGTTTAAGGTCGTTTTCAGGCGTCCGCCCCGAGAATGGTGCGAAGCTTGTTTTTCAAAGGATTCGCATACATCACGAGCATCTTCTCCAGCATGAAGGCCCGCTCCTCGGCCGTCACGTCCGGCAGGTTGATCTTGTCGAGCTGTGAATTGAAATAGTCTTCAACCTCCTGTCTGCGCTCCGGCGTATACTTCCTTGCGAACCGGCTGGTGTCGTTAAGAAGGTCGTAAGCCACGTAATTGATGCTGAAAATCTCGTAGCTGCGGTGAATCTGCTGGTCGATGATGCTGCCTACGGCCTTCGCAGCCAGATTGACGTCGCGGTAATCGCCGATCTGGTCGAGCTTGGAGTTGATGCGCGGCGTAAGCTGGAAATGCACCTTCCCCTTGGGCTGCAGCAGACCCGTCTCCATCGAGAAGAGGTCGTCGCGCTGCGATTTCTTGAAGTCAGGGTCACGGCGCTTGAGAAGGAACTCCCTTGCCTTCAGATAGTCGTTGGGATCATACTCATAAGAAATGGCCACAGGCATCAGGTTGATCTCCTTGAGCTTCTCCATAAACGGACCCTCCCCGGCTATCGAGAGCATCTTCACGAGAGCCTCCTGGGTATGGTCGCTGCTGTCTTTGGCCCTCCCCTCGCGCTGCGCGATCCATACCGACTCGTGTTTGTCGAGGATGGCGTGATGGATGTAGGCAGAGAGCTTCTTCGCAGCCTCCAGACCCTCGCGCAGACGCGTGTTGCGCTTCACGATGAAACTCTTGTTGAGGCGCACAAGGTCAGTTATCCAGTCGTAGATGAGAAGATTGTTGCCTATCGCCACCTCCGACGTCGGCATGTTGCGTCGCAGGAACGCCAGGTTGAGAAACGAGGCGTCGAGCACGATGTCGCGGTGGTTGGTGATGAAGGTGTATGAGAGCGAGGGGTTGAAATATTTTATACCCCCGAGCGTGATGCCGGAGGTAGTGGTCTTTGCCAGCATCTCCAGAAAGGGGAACATCACCTGGTGCTGGAAATCGTATTTCGTGCGTATCTTGAGCAGGTCTTCTATGAGAGCGGGCACGTCGTCCTTGGGCATGGTGTAGTTGACAGCATGGATGAAACCCGGCTCCTTTACAAGCTGCTCCATTTTTTCATGAAACATCGAGTCGTCGTATGGCGCGATGTCGCTGAAATCATATTCTTGGTTGCTCATGGCTTATTTCTATGTTTATGTTGAAGGCGCGATGCTTCTTTGCTGCAAAGATAACAAATATTAATGAGACAAGCCCTTTCCACGGCATAAAATCTTTCTATTCCGCGCTTCGGTATTGTCTCCAGCGTTCTATGAGGGCCGTCATGTCGTCAGGCACAGGACACTCGAAGTCCATCTGGCGCCCGGTGGCGGGATGCACGAATCCGAGTGTGCGGGCATGAAGTGCCTGGCGCGGGCAGACGGCGAAGCAGTTCTCCACAAAACGTGTGTATTTGGCGAATGTCGTGCCTTTCAGAATGCGGTCGCCCCCGTAGCGGGCGTCATTGAAGAGGGGATGCCCCTTGCTCTGCATATGCACCCTTATCTGATGCGTTCGTCCTGTCTCAAGCACACATTTCACCACGCTGACATATCCGAACGACTCGATCTGCTCGTAATGCGTCACAGCATGTTTCCCGACCGTGGGGTCGTCGAAGACGGCCATCTGCAGCTTGTTGCGCGGATTGCGGGCTATGTTGCCGGTGATGGTGCCGCTCTTTTCCGGAAATTCCCCCCATATTACCGCCACGTATTCCCTTTTGGTGGTCTTATGGAAAAACTGGTTGCCCAGATGCGTCTTGGCCTCGGGTGTCTTGGCCACCACCAGCAGGCCGGAGGTGTCCTTGTCGATGCGGTGTACAAGCCCGAGCCTCGGATCGCTCACGTCATAGTCGGGATTGTCGCGGAAATGCCAGGCCAGAGCGTTTACGAGAGTGCCGTGGTAGTTGCCGTGCCCGGAATGCACCACCAGGCCCGCAGGCTTGTTGACCACCAGCACCGTGTCATCCTCATAAACGATGTCGAGAGGAATGTCTTCGGCTATGATCTCGAACTCATACCGCGGACGGTCCATTACAATCTGCACGAGGTCATCGGGCTTCACCCTGTAGCTCGACTTCACGGGCTTGCCGTTCACTATGATGCAGCCGGCGTCGGCAGCCTGCTGGATGCGGTTGCGGGAGGTCTTCTCCATGCGCGCCACAAGAAACTTGTCGAC
>DKYZ01000127.1:35082-65613 GCA_002493515.1 Porphyromonadaceae bacterium UBA7087
GGCAGCCTGCTGGATGCGGTTGCGGGAGGTCTTCTCCATGCGCGCCACAAGAAACTTGTCGACGCGCAGCATCTGCTGCCCTTTGTCGGCCACAAAACGGAAATGCTCGTAAAGCTCCCTTCCGTCGTCGCCCACATACGCCGCTTCCTCAAGCTCGGCGCTCTCGGCCGCACCCTCATCCAGAGGTGCGTCGCAAATCATTTCGTCGGAGGCGCTCATTCTATAAACTCCACCTCCTCGGGAGTCTCTTCCGGCTGCGGCTCCTGCTCAGGCTCACCGCTCACGCCGGTCTCCTCGTTGTGATACTCGTCGGGCAGATAGTCTTCCGTGGCATACTGGAGGTATTCCTCGTTCTGCAGCGAGTCGCGAAGCTCGCCCAGACGGCCGTCGCACACCTCCACCACCATGTTGGAGTTGACAGCCACGCGCTGCGTCTTCTTGACAGTGCGTCCGTTGGCCGTCACCTTGACTATGCGGTCGTTGTCGCCGAGCACCTTCACTATGCGTATTTTCTTGAATCCCAGCTCCTCAAGGCGTGCCATACCCTGACGGAACGACATCCCCTTCATGGCGTCTTCCATCGGGTGGTTGTCATCGTCGATCACCACCTCCTTGGGATGCACCGCGTTGATATAAAGGAATATCTTCCGGCCAGGCTTAACATGGGCGTCGGCCTTGGGAAACTGCTCGATCACGTATCCCGGCCTGACATCGTCGCGGTAGAGGGAATCACGTATGTCGACCTTGAAGCCCTTGCTGTGGAGAAGCTCCACGGCGCTGGTGTAACCCATGTTCTCCACCTTGGGGACAATACGGCTCTCGCCGTGCTTGGTGAAGACGGCTATCGAGAAATACACTATGCAAATGCCGAGCGCGGCAACGGCGAATATCACCAGGATATTCGACAAAATCGGATGCGCACGGAAAAAATTACCACTCTTCTGGCTATCGTTTTCTGTATTCAAAATCTCGGTTCGGTTGGTTTCGAGCGCCAAAGTTAGTGATTTTTTCCCAATCTCTGACCTATGTTTCAGATTTATTTGCTAACTTTGCATCTCAAAGCGACAATTCTGAAGATGCGAAAATTCATATTTCTAATTCCCCTGCTTCTGCTCGCCTCGTGCGGCGAATACAATAAAGTATTGAAAAGCAATGACATAGACTATAAGTTCGACTATGCCAAGCGTGCTTTCGAGCAAAGGAAATTCACTCAGTCCACCACCCTGCTTGAGCCTCTGATCGTGCCGCTGCGTGGCGGCCCGAAAGGGGAAGAGGCTCTGTTTCTGCTCGCGATGTCGTATTACGAGAACAAGGACTATCTGAATTCCGGCATCAACTTCAAGACATACTATTCGCGTTATCCCAAGGGAAAATTCGCCGAGCTGGCAAGATTCTATTCCGGCTACGGCTATTACCTCGACTCCCCCGACCCGCAGCTCGACCAGACCATGACGGTGAAGGCTATCGAGGAGCTTCAGGGATTCATCGACTATTTCCCCAATTCCGACAAGGTGACAATCGCACAGAACGCTATGTTCGAGATGCAGGACAAGCTGACGCTCAAGGAGCTTCAGAACGCCCAGCTCTACTACAACCTCGGAAACTATATGGGCAACAACTACGAGTCGGCGATAATCACCGCGCAAAACGCCCTCAAGACCTACCCCTATTCTAAATACAGGGAGGACTTCGAGATGCTTATCCTCAAGGCGAAATACCAGGAGGCCAGGCAAAGCGTGGAGGAGAAAAAGCAGGACCGCTACCAGGACGTGGTGGACGAGTATTTCTCCTTCATCAACAATTATCCCGAGTCGAAAAACCGCGGCGAGGCTGACAACATCTATAACCTCGCGCGCAGACACGTAAGCCAATAAACATTTCTACATAGATCACAATCATGGATTACAAGAAAACCAACGCTCCGCTCAATACCGAGACCCACGACATGATCGCCATGGCCGAGCAGACCGGAAATGTCTACGAGACCGTCTGCATTATCGGAAAACGCGCCAACCAGATCGCTGTGGAACTCAAGAAAGAGCTTGAGAAGAAACTCCAGGAGTTCACCACTACCGACAACCTCGAGGAGACTGCTGAAAACCGTGAGCAGATAGAGATATCACGTTTCTATGAGAAGCTTCCGAAGCCGACGCTCATCGCCACCCAGGAGTATATCGAGCACAAGCTCTATTTCAACAATCCTCTCAAGGAGCGCTCCCGCCTTGATGACTGATAAGGCTCTGCCCGAAAGTCTTACATGCCGGATCTCCTCCGGCTTTTTTTTATCTCCCGCGCTCCACGTCTTCAATCCCGACACGGATTACGCGCTTGGCGACGGAGGACGGTTCTACACTCCTCCCCGAATCGTATCGCGAATGAGGCGTGAGCTCGCCCTCTTCCCCGCGACTTACGCGGCCCCGGGCGACATGATACTCCTGCTTGACGACCTAAGCCGGGATGAAATGGAAAATTCCCCTTATCTCGCGGTCATGGAGGCAAAACGCATCAAGGCCGTTCCCCTCGCCGGGTTGCAGGGGCTGGCTGACTCCGTCAGAAGCATATCTCCGTGGGGCTGGAACGCGACCCTGCTGCGCATCCTTGAGGAAAACAATGCCCCGGAGACTCTTCTCCCCTCTCCTGAGAGAATCGCGGGGCTGAGGGAGCTGTCGCATCGGCGCACTACTGTCGCTTTCCAACGTCTGGCGTCCACAATAATGCCGCAATGCGCCTCGCCGGTGCCTGTCGAGCTTACATCGGAAGATGAGGTCATGGATTTCTGCAACAGGAATCCGGGATGCTGGCTGAAGGCGCCCTGGAGCAGCAGCGGGCGCGGCGTGATGCATACGGATGATCTTGAGGAGAGGCATATCCGCCCCTGGGCAAGAGGAATAATACGCCGCCAGGGCTCGGTGATGGGAGAAGTCGACCGTGGACGGAAGCTTGATTTCGCCACTGAATGGATGATATCGGGAGGGAAGGCTCATTTCGCCGGCCTCTCTGTCTTCGACACCTCATCCCGGGGTAAATATCACGGCAACCGCCTGGAAACTCAGGCGAGGCTCGCTACGATCATCCGTGAAAGCTGCGGATTCGACCCCCATGCCTTCATCTATGTGCAGAGCGAGATTCTCTCACGGATAGTGGGACATGATTATGAGGGGCCGGCGGGCATCGATATGCTCGTGACGTCGAAAGGAGAGGTGAATTTGTGTGTGGAGATAAATTTCAGAATGACAATGGGCATGGCTAATTTACTGGCAGCCCGGTGAATAAGAACAAAATATGAAGGATAGGCCAAGGATAGCGGTTCTCGGGAAAGGAAATGTGGGCAGCCATCTGGCGAAGGCTCTTGAAGGGAAAGCCGACGTGACGCTGATATCCTCACGAGGCGACATCGATTTGCCCGGGGATACGGATGTTTGTCTTATATGCGTCAAAGACGACGCAATAGCCGAGGTTGCCTCGAAACTCAACGGATTCCGGGGAGTGGTGGCGCATACTTCCGGGTCGGTGCCCATGTCGGCGCTTGAGCCTGCAGGATGCAGCCATGGCGTCTTCTACCCTCTCCAGACATTCTCTAAGGGTGTGGCCCTGGATTATGCTTCCATACCTATATTCATAGAGGCGTCAGACGAGCGTGCGCAGCATGCGCTCGAAGGCGTGGCCGACGCGATGGGAGCCGTATGGCACCCGGCCGACAGCGCCACGAGAAGGAAGCTGCACCTGGCGTCGGTGTTCGCCTGCAATTTCACCAACCGCCTCTATGCCATAGCCGACAAATTACTTAGAGAGGAGGGAACCGGCATCGGAGTCCTGATGCCTCTGATTGGCGAGACGGTGCGTAAGCTCGGTGAGACTCTTGACCCGGAGGCATCGCAGACAGGACCTGCATCACGCGGCGACAACGAAGTGGTCCGCCGGCATCTCGACATGCTCTCATCCAATCCGCAGGCCGCTGAGATCTACAGTCTCCTGTCGGCCGATATCTATCGCGCAAGCGGTCATGGCGAACCGGATTTCCAAACAGATAACGATATATAGAAATGAGCTCGATAAACTACGACCTTACCAGAATAGAGGGAATCGCCTTTGATGTTGACGGCGTCCTCTCCCCCTCTACGATTCAGCTTGGAGAGGACGGGATGCCGATGCGCATGGTCAACATCAAGGATGGCTATGCGTTGCAGCTGGCCGTCAAACTTGGCATGAAACTTGCTATAATCACTGGTGGAAAGTCGGAAGCCGTGCGCAAACGCTTTGAGGCCCTCGGCATCAAGGATATCTACCAGGGATGCGCACACAAGCTCCCGGTGCTCCAGGAATGGATGCAGTCACGAGGGCTGACCACGGACTCGACTGCATACATGGGCGACGATATCCCTGACCTCAGGGCAATGCGTGCCGTAAGCCTGCCTTGCGCCCCACATGACGCCTGCTGGGAAGCACGTGAGACCGCCCTATACGTGTCCCCTTTTTCCGGGGGCTACGGATGTGCCCGCGACCTCATCGAGCAGGTGCTGAAGGCAAAGGGACTATGGATGAGGGATGACCATGCCTTCGGATGGTGAAGGGCAGTGATTAGTGATTAGTGATTAGTGATTAGCCGCTTATAACTTATTACTATTTAAAGTTTTTGTTATTCAACTGCAATGCTTGACAATCTTAAAAAATACAATATTCTGTTGGCGAGCAAATCGCCGAGACGGCGCGAACTGCTGCAGCAGCTCCGCATACCGTTCCACATCATAACGATAGGCGGAATCGACGAGTCGTATCCCGCCACCGTTCCTCCGCTGGAGGTCGCTCAGTATATCAGCAATAAGAAGGCCGACGTGTATCAGCAAAGGATCATCGACGACGAGATGATAATCACGGCCGACACTCTCGTGATATGCGACGACGAGATAATGGGGAAACCCAAGGATGCCGATGAGGCGGTGGAGATGCTCAGAAAGCTCTCCGGCAAATGGCATAAGGTGGCCACGGGGGTGGCTATAACCACAAAAGACCGCCGCACGTCCTTCACGACGGTATCGGAAGTGAAGTTCGCGCCGCTCGACGACGCGGAAATAAGATACTACGTTGACAATTACGCACCTTTCGACAAGGCCGGGGCCTACGGCATCCAGGAATGGATAGGCTGCGTAGCGGTCGAGGCTATAAACGGAAGTTCTTACAATGTGATGGGGCTTCCCCTTCACCGTATTTTCGAGGAGCTGCGTCTGTTCTGACAGCAGATTTCCGGATATATCAAGACAAAATTATAAAGACATATGGATAAGGACATGATTTTTTTCTCCGCCGACGGCAACGGATTGACCTCCACATCAGCCAACCATATCGCCAATATGGCAAAGGAGATGATATGCGGCCTGGAGGCTGAGGCCGAGGGCATGACCCTCTTCTCCACTTCCGTGGCTCTCATCGGCAGTGATGTCTCCAACCTGCTGGAAAAAGGCATCGATGACGAGGCACTGCGCGGAATTTCCCGCATTCTTCATCAGATAAGCGACGCTAAATCTCTGATAGCATGGTTGCGCGAGGCCATAAAGGCCAAGGAACGCCTGATCAAGGAGACACGTGAACTGACCCTTGAGGAGTTCCTGAAGCTGGAAGACCGTAAGCTTCCCGATGAACCGAAGATGGCGAAGATGCTCACGGAGGAGGACTACTATGCCACTCTGAGTATTGACGAGCGCAACCGGTATTACAGGCTTGAGACGCTCGCCGCCGTGCTCGGGAAGGCAATTCATCCCGGGGGTGCATTTGCCACAACCAGGAAGGAACTCTACGACCATATCCAGAAGCCTCGTTCAGTTGAGGGCGACGGACGAGACACCCTCATCTACACCTATACCCCTACTGTTGACACCCAGACGGTGGAGGATATATATTTCATGCTCCAGAAGCAGTATCGCGAGGCTCAGGCAAAGCTCAACTCGATGAAGTCAGACTGCGAGAGGGCTGTCACTGAGTCAGCTGTCAAGGCTAAGACGGAATTTGCCAAGGCGGTAAAAGACCGCTCCGAGGCCATCACCACTGCCGAGGCCGACAAGGCGGCATATATCCAGAAGAGGGTCAAGGAGATTTCGGGACTGCGCATTATCATCCCGGAGGCGCTAAATGCTATCTATGAAGAGGTGTCGCATCTCGGCAAAAGCAGTGATGCGGTGAAGGACTAAGAAACTCGGTCGGCGGCGGCTGTCTCATTCGCAGCGGCTGTCGCCTCAAGGGGCTGCGGGGGATGCCAGTAAATGGACATCTGCCGGCAGAAGGCCACATGAGCCTTCATTATGTCGGCATCGGGTTTGGAATTATCCCGCCATTGACGCGGGATAATCCAGACAATAGGCAACAGTATGTATAAATCATTCCGACCAAGGCATCCCGTTTGATTCTCGCCTATGACGACTTGACTGTTCCGAGGCTGTTTTTGTTTTGAGGATGCCGCGGGTTTTCGATTTCGCTCTTGCTCTCGTTCTTGTCGGCATTCCCCCTCCCCTACCGGTTTCACGGCGGCAAAGACCTGGTCTTTGCCGCCGTTCTTTATGATTCCTATATTTACTTACCGGTAGCTGTCGGCTGCTCGTCGCGCTCCACGGGCAGTCCGCGGTCGAACGACGCGGCTACCGGCGACTCATACTTGAACTTCGCCTCCCAGCCAAGTGCCGACGCACCGAGCACGGCGGCATCGCTCTCCTTGAGCTCAGAAAGAATCACCTTCGTGCCTCCGCGGAATATCGGGAGTATCGACTTGTCGAACGCCTCCTTCAACGGCTTCAGAAGAAGGTCGCCGCTCTTGGCCAGACCGCCGAAGAGGATTATAGCCTGCGGACTGGAGAAAGCCACCATGTCGGCGAACGCCTCGCCCAGAATCGTACCGGTGTAGGTAAAGATCTCCTGCGCCATCTTGTCGCCGGCGATAGCAGCCTCGTAGACATCCTTGGAGGTGATATCCTCTATCTGGAGATTGCGGAGCGTCGAAGGCTCCGTGCGTACCTCCAGGAACTCCCGGGCCGTCCTCGCCACGCCAGTGGCCGAGCAATATGCCTCCAGACACCCCGTGCGCCCGCAACCGCATATGCGTCCGTTGTTGCGCTTCACAATCACGTGGCCCAGCTCGCCGGCGAACCCGTCGTGGCCATAGACCAACTGACCGTTGACCACAATACCCGAGCCGACACCCGTGCCGAGCGTGATCATGATGAAATCCTTCATGCCGCGTGCAGCCCCGTAGGTCATCTCACCCAGCGCAGCCGCGTTGGCATCGTTGGTCACCGCTACCGGTATGCCGTCGAAAGCCTTGCTGACCTTCTGAGCCAGAGGAATCACAGGACCCCACGGCAGGTTCGGCGGATTGATGATCTCGCCCGTGTAATAATTGCCGTTAGGCGCGCCGATACCGATTCCCTGTATCTTGTCCTCGGCCTCGTTGGCCTTCACGATACGCATTATCCCTTCATGCAGCTCTGCTACATAGTCGTCGAAATTGACGTGTTTTTTTGTCTTGATGGAGTCACTGGCCACCACATGGCCACGGGCATCGACTATTCCGAACACCGTGTTGGTGCCCCCTATATCGATTCCTATTACATAAGGTTTGCTCATTGCTTTTGTTTTTTGATTATTTGAAGCTGATTTAAGCGTGATTCATATTTAGCCATACAATCGCCGCCCCGACATAATGCCCGGCAAAGCGATTATCTGACCACAAAGATATAAAATTTTCAGCAATTTTCATCAATTGGGCATGTTTTTTGTTTATTTTATTGGAAAGACCCCTTTAAACCGGGCCTTACAACCGTTTTAAGCCTTGCAAACTGCATTAATATGGAAATAAAAGCACATTTCGACCACTTCAACATCAACGTCACTGACCTGGAGCGTTCCCTGCGCTTCTACAAGGAGGCGCTTGGATTTGAGAAAACCCGTGAGATCCGTCATCCCGACGGCAATTTCATCATCAATTTCGTCTCGCGTCCCGGAGAATCCTTCGGCCTGGAGCTCACCTGGCTGCGCGACCATCCGCAGGCCTACGAGCTCGGCGACAACGAGAGCCATCTCGCCGTCCGCGTGGAGGGCGACTACGACGCCATTCGTGAATACCACCGCCAGATGGGATGCATCTGCTACGAGAACAAGGAGATGAACCTCTATTTCATCCACGACCCCGACGACTACTGGATAGAGATTCTCCCTGTCAGGAAAACCTCTTGATAGTTTAAACGTTAATATTTCATAAAGGCTTCCCTCGCGGCCCCTTCCGTAGCCGCCCCGGGATACAGCCGACGAAAAGGATTACTACCAAACCACATAAATTATGAACTTCAACAATTTCACAATCAAATCGCAGGAGGTGGTGCAGAAGGCCATCGAGCTGACGCGCCAGAACGGCCAGCAGCAGATCGAGCCCGTCCACATCCTGAAAGCCATCATTGGCGAGAGCGAGACGATTGTCAATTTCATATTCCAGAAGCTGGGCGTCAACCCGGCTACTGTCAACATGGCTATTGACAAGGAGATACAGACGCTCCCCAAAGTGAGCGGAGGGGAGGTATTCCTCAGCCGCGAGAGCAACGACGCCCTCCAGAAGGCTGTCGACTTCTCCAAGTCGATGGGCGACGAATACGTCTCCGTGGAGGCTATGATAATGGGCATCCTCAAGACGCGCTGCAAGGCGTCGCAGATTCTCAAGGACGCCGGAATGACCGAAGACGGACTCAAGGCCGCCATCTCAGAGCTCCGCAAGGGCAATAAGGTGACCGGCCAGAGCGCGGAGGAATCCTACCAGGCCCTCAGCAAATACGCCATCAACCTCAACGACCGCGCGCGCAGCGGCAAGCTCGACCCGGTGATCGGCCGCGATGAGGAGATACGCCGCGTGCTGCAGATTCTTTCGAGGCGCACCAAGAACAACCCGATGCTCGTCGGTGAACCCGGAACAGGAAAGACCGCTATCGCCGAGGGCCTCGCCCACCGTATAGTGCGCGGCGACGTCCCCGAGAACCTGAAGTCGAAGCAGATCTTCTCGCTCGACATGGGAGCCCTCGTGGCCGGAGCCAAATACAAGGGTGAGTTCGAGGAGCGTCTGAAAGCCATCGTCAACGAGGTGACACAGAGCGACGGCGAGATAATCCTCTTCATCGATGAGATACACACCCTCGTCGGTGCCGGCAAGGGGGAGGGCGCTATGGACGCCGCCAATATCCTCAAGCCGGCCCTGGCGCGCGGAGAGCTCCGCTCGATCGGCGCCACGACTCTCGACGAGTATCAGAAATATTTCGAGAAAGACAAGGCCCTGGAGCGCCGCTTCCAGAAAGTCATGGTCGACGAGCCCGACGAGATGTCGGCCATATCCATCCTGCGTGGCCTGAAGGAGAGATATGAGAACCACCACAAGGTGCGCATCAAAGACGAGGCCATAATCGCGGCCGTGCAGCTGAGCGTGCGTTACATCACCGACCGTTTCCTCCCCGACAAGGCAATCGACCTTATCGACGAGGCCGCCTCGAAGCTGCGCCTGGAGATGGACTCCATGCCGCAGGCGCTCGACGACGCCTCCCGACAGATAAAGCAGCTCGAGATCGAGCGTGAGGCAATCAAGCGCGAGGGAGACAAATACAAGCTCAAGCAGCTCGACGAGGATATCGCCAATCTGCGCGACACCGAGAACGAGCTCAAGGCCAAATGGAAAGCAGAGAAGACGGAGATCGACAAGATCCAGCAGAACAAGATCGACATCGAGCAGCTCAACCACGAGGCGGAACGCGCCGAGCGCGAGGGCGACTATGCCAAGGTGGCCGAGATCCGCTACAGCAAGATCAAGCAGAAGGAGGATGAGAATGTAGCCATACAGGCGCGCCTGAAGGAGCTTCAGGGCGAAGGCGCGATGATAAAGGAGGAGGTTGACTCCGAGGATATAGCCGAGGTTGTGAGCCGCTGGACCGGTATTCCGGTGAAGAAGATGGCCCAGAGCGAGAAGGAGAAGCTTCTCCATCTCGAAGAGGAGCTTCACCGCCGCGTTGTCGGTCAGGACGATGCCATAAAGGCAGTCTCGGATGCTGTGCGCCGTTCGCGCGCCGGCCTCAACGACCCTCGCCGCCCGATAGGCTCGTTCATTTTCCTCGGCACCACAGGCGTGGGTAAGACAGAGCTGGCAAAGGCCCTGGCTGAATACCTCTTCGACGACGAGGATATGATGACCCGTATCGATATGTCGGAGTATATGGAGAAACATTCTGTGTCGCGTCTCGTCGGAGCGCCTCCGGGATACGTAGGATACGAGGAGGGTGGACAGCTCACCGAGGCCGTGCGCCGCAAGCCGTACAGTGTGGTGCTCTTCGATGAGATCGAGAAGGCCAATCCCGACGTGTTCAATATCCTTCTCCAGGTGCTCGACGATGGCCGCCTCACCGACAACAAGGGGCGTTTCATCAATTTCAAGAACACCATCATAATCATGACCTCCAACATGGGCTCGGACATTATCCGCGAGAATTTCAAGGGTTTCGCCGACAAGACGGAGGAAGAGAGGGAGAATATCGTCCAGACCACGAAGAATGACGTGATGGACCGTCTGAAACAGATCATCCGTCCGGAGTTCCTCAACCGTATCGACGAGACAGTGATGTTCACGCCTCTCGACAAGAAGGAGATTCTTGAGATTGTGGAGATCCAGGTGAAGAGCGTGCAGCGTATGCTCGCCTCCAACGGCATCACGCTCAACGTCACAAAGCCCGCTCTCGAGCTTCTGGCCGAAGACGGATATGATCCCGAGTTCGGCGCCCGTCCTGTCAAGCGTACGATCCAGAGGCTTGTGCTCAACCAGCTCTCTAAGGATATTCTGGCGCAGAAGGTTGACCGCGAGCATCCTATCACGATCGACGCCAATGGCGAGGAGCTTGTGTTCAAGAACTGACATCCCCGCTATATAGGCCATAGACCGCAAAAAGCCGGTAAGTGAATGGCATCCATCCATTTACCGGCTTTTATCATGCCCTTGCATCAGATTTTTCCACACATCCATATAATAAAGGGCAGCCGGGCCACGTTGATTCTATAATGACTTGACCCCACGAAGGGGTAGCCCGCAAGACAACGGGTTTTCTTTACGACGGATCGGCTTTCTACGTATATGACCCTGGTTTCAGATCCGTCTCCGTGTTAATTATCGCCGCCATGATCAAACAGGCCCTCCTCTTCCGGACGGCTGTGGCGGTTATTGTATCACTAATTGTAGTAATTGTGAATTTAAGAAATTGTCTGTCAGCACTCGCGCTTCCTCTTCTCCCCGCAGCGGCTCTCTTCCTGTCGTCGTCCATATCCGGTGTCAGCCGCGACATTGAGATAGGCAAGGAGGCTCCGGCCCTGGAGCTGAAGGCCCCCGGCTCGGATATCTCCCTTGACAGCCTGCGCGGCAGATACGTGCTGGTCAACTTCTGGTCGGCTTCCGAACCGGCCTCCCGCGTAGCGAATATCGAATACTCCCGCCTCTCCTCCACCCTTCCCCCGGATAAGATTGTCTTTGTATCGGTAAATGTCGATGCCGACGAGTCGCTGGCCCGACAGATAATGAGCCATGACAATGTCGCCATGACCTCCTCCTTCAGGACATTCACCGTATCCTCAGCGTCAGACGACCTACTCTCCAACTATCAGACTGCCACCGGATGCCGCAGCTTCCTTATCGACCCCTACGGCAACATCGCGGCAATCCCCTCCTCCCCCTCCTCCATCCGGATATGACTCCGGGCGCCGCTGGCACCACGGCCGGAGACGTCTCGTCTCCGAGCCAGTATCCAGTTCCGCGAAGCTGTTTCCGCCAAGGCTGTGCCATTTTATTTTGTCCGTTTCTAAAAAAATGTTAACTTTGCCTCGTGGCTCATAGGAAAATTTCCTTAAACCGCAAAACAACTATTTGAACCTAATTATATTTCACTTCAAAATTATATCAAATGAAGAAAATTTCAACCTTTATGCTCGGCATGATGACGGTTTCCTCAGCTTTTGCTCTGGAGCTCGTGCCGATGAACCCGGAATCCCCCACGATGAGAAGGGATTTCATGACAACTCCCCAGTGGGCGCAGCAGACCCGCGCCACAGAGAACGCCCTTCCCGCAAACATGTGGGGATACAACTGCAATGTCTCCTCCTGGACAGGTTTCAATTCCGCAATCAACGACCTCCGCGTGGCTTCCCAGTTCAGTGAGGAGATTGTAAACGCCCTTGACGGTAAGAAAATCGACAGACTGGCAGTCATCGCTCCGGCTCTGATGACATCAAAGAAGCTTGACATGACCCTCTTCATCACCTACGATCTCGAGGCCGATCCCGTAGCTGAGGTAGAGTTCACCTCCAGTGGGTGTCCTGTTGACAACCAGGGATACATCAAATCCATCAAATATGAGGTGGTTGATCTTCCCGAGAGCTTCACAATCGAAGCTGGCAAACCTTTCTACGTTGGCTACTCAGCAGCCACAGTCAAGAAAGGCGACTACGCCATCGCATTTGACGGCGTGCCCTACGAGGGTCTCGGCCTGGTGTATACCTGCAAGGAGAACAAATATGAGTGGATGGACGGAACATCGGAACTCGGCGCGGCCTGCGTATACGTAGGTCTTGACGAGATGCCCAATGATATGGTTCGCGTGGTACAATCCACAGTTCCGACACAGGCTCCTGACGGCGGAACTCTTGACGCAGACATCACGTTCATCAACCTTGGCGGCAACGACGTGACTTCACTCACCACCACTACCGTCATCGGCGAGCAGGAGCCCTTCAGCTTCACAGCCGACAAGGGTTCCAAGACTCTTTACAAACCCGGTAACAACGGTGTCGTTCCCGGCGACGTGGCTCCTCACAGCCTCGGTCTCGCCCTTATCCAGGGTGCGCCCATATCATCGATCGGTATGCTTCCCATATCGATTGCTGCTGAAAATATCAACGGCAACACCAACAGCTGGACTCCCAACAACGTGACTGGCAACCTTCTCGTTCTCAAGGAGGGCACAGGCTACCAGCGCAACGTCGTAGTTGAGGAGGGCACAGGCACATGGTGCGGATGGTGCGTCAGAGGCTATGTAGGCATGGAATATATGGCTGAGAAATACACCGACGGCACATATATCGGCATCGCAGTTCACGCCGGCGACGAAATGGAGACAGAGTCCTACTCTCCCATGATTCAGAATTACTTCTCCGGCTTCCCCTCGGCAGTGGTTAACCGCTCAATCCTGATTGACCCGAACGCCGATGAGCTTGAGACGGCATATCTCAACTCGGTAGCAATGCCGGCCTATGCAAAAATCGACGTCAAGGTTGACGCTATCGACGGCTCCAACCTCAAGCTCACCTCCTCTTCGGAGTTCGCGTTGAGCGAGCCCTGCCTCTTGGCATACGTCCTCAAAGAGGATAACGTCGGCCCCTACAGCCAGTCTAACTACTATGCTGGCGGCGGAAGCGGCGCAATGGGTGGTTTCGAGAACAAGGGCCAGAGTGTCCGTCTCCGCTTCAATGAGGTGGCTCGCGACATTTTCGACGCATTCGGTCTGGAGGAGTCGCTGCCCGCAGAGATCGAGCCTGGAAAGGAATACACCCATTCCGCAGAGATCTCCCTCGAGAATGTGAAGGATATCGAGAAGGGTACTCTCGTAGCGATGATTATCAACCAGAAAGACGGCTCCATCGTCAACGCCTCACAGGTGAAGCTCAACGTGACCGGTGTAGACGGAGTGAAAGCCGAGGCTTCCACAAAGGTATCCGCATCAAAGGGTCTCATCAGCGTCAGCGGTGCTGACAATGCAGTTGTCTACGCTCTCGATGGCCGCAGGGTCGCTGAGATTGCTGCCAACTCCAGCGTGGCAGTCAACGCAGGTATCTACGTTGTACGCACAGCCGGCAGCGCAGTCAAGGTTGTGGTTAAATAACACAAACCGGCAGTAGCCTAATCAGATAAATAGCCCGCAGGACTTGGTCTTGCGGGCTATTTTTTTCATCATTCGGCAGACGGCCGCACGGCCGGAGCGGAATCACAGCTCACGTTTGTCCCAGGAGGGATGCGCCGGGTCTTCCGCCACCAGGGCCTCCTCCAAGCTGATGCCGAGTGCGTCGGCCAACATCCTCCCGTAGCCGGGGTCGGCATTGTTGCACGCCCTCACATGCCTCTGCTTGATGAAGAGGGGGACGCCCTCCATCGACCGGGCGGTATTCTCGCAGGTGGCTTTCTGGTCTTCGTCGCTCATGAGTCTCCATAGCTTTCCTGGCTGCGTGTAGTAATCCTCGTCATACTCCCTCTCGTCGTAACTGTATGCGTCGCCATACAACGCCAACGGCGGCTCCTTCAATTCCGGGGAATCCTTCCACTCCCCGAAACTGTTGGGCTCGTATGCCGGCGCACCACCGAAATTGCCGTCTACCCGCATCGCGCCGTCTCGGTGGAAGGAATGCATCGGACATTTGGGACGGTTCACCGGTATCAGGTTGTGGTTGACGCCGAGCCTGTATCTCTGGGCGTCGCCGTAGGAGAAGAGTCTCCCCTGGAGCATCTTGTCGGGCGAGAAACTTATTCCGTCAACGACATTGGCTGGATTGAATGCCGCCTGCTCTATCTCGGCGAAGAAATTCTCCGGATTGCGGTTGAGTTCCAGGATGCCGACGTCATGAAGCGGAAAATCGCCGTGATACCACACCTTTGTGAGGTCGAAGGGATTGATATTGTATTCCCGGGCCTGCTCCTCGGTCATTAGCTGCACCTGCATCAGCCACTTCGGATAGTCGCCGCGCTCAATGGCCTCGAAAAGGTCGCGCTGGTTCGACTCCCTGTCTTTGGAGATTATCGCCTGGGCTTCCACGTCGGTGAGGTTCTTTATCCCCTGGAGTGTACGCAGGTGGAATTTCACCCAGGTCCGCTTGTTGTCCTTGTTGATGAAACTGAAAGTATGGCTTCCGAAACCGTGCATGTTTCTGAACGAGGCGGGTATCCCTCTCGGCGACATGGTGATCGTCACCTGATGGAGGGCCTCCGGAAGGAGTGTCCAGAAATCCCAGTTGTTTGTCGGACTTCTCATTCCCGTCTTCGGGTCGCGCTTTATGGCATGGTTGAGGTCGGGGAATTTCAACGGGTCGCGAAGGAAAAACACCGGAGTGTTGTTGCCTACGAGATCCCAGTTGCCTGCATCGGTATAGAAACGCATCGCGAAACCGCGGATGTCTCTCTCCGCGTCGGCCGCTCCGCGCTCTCCGGCCACTGTGGAGAATCTCACAAGGCACTCGGTCTTCTTCCCCAGTTCGGCGAAGATGGAGGCGCGTGTGTATTCCGTGATATCATGCGTCACGGTGAAAGTGCCGAAAGCACCGGAACCCTTGGCATGCATCCTGCGCTCGGGTATCACCTCACGGTCGAAATGGGCTATCTTCTCAAGATACCAGGGATTCTGCATCAGTGCCGGGCCTCTCAGTCCGGCTGTGGCGATGTTCTGGTTGTCGGCAACGGGCCTGCCGTTGTCAGCGGTAAGTCTTTTTGTCTTATCCATAAGAAAGATTCTGTTTTTATAAGATTTTTCAAGAATATATACTATAAGTCTTATAAATCTTATAAGTCTTATAAATCTTATAAGACTTATAAATTTTATAAATCCTATAAGACTTATGGCATACGCTATAAAAACGACATTTCATCCTGATGGTTCACGAAAACCGCCACAAATCCACAAGACCGAATATTACCAGAGGGACAAAGATACCCCTCCAAAAACCAAATTAGCCTGAATACCCATAGCTTTGAAAGCGCGGGCAACAGTCGAAAAGTTAAGGTTCTTCCCGCTCTCTATTTTGGAAATCTGTGCTCTCTGCACTCCCATCAGCTTTCCTAATTGCTCCTGTGTGAGGTTCTTTTCCTTTCGAGCCCGCCTGATAGCCTCGCCAACATGATAGGCGCGTATCTCTGCCTCCACATCAGCCTCGAAAGCGTCTCTCTCCGGAGTACCTACTTTCCCTAAGTCCTCGTCTAACACCTCGTCAAAGGAATATAGTTTCATATCGCCTATTTGTCTCATATCATTGATTATTTTTTGCCTCGAAGTATGTACGCCTCATCTCCTCGGCTCACGCAATCTCCTTGGATCGCGTTTTTTTCCTTCTGATGGTCGGTATCATTGGGTAGCAGATAATCTGATGCTTTCGCCTGGGAGATAATACTGTGCCCGAGACGGGATTCAAGTTCATCGCGAGCAGCCTTCGCAACCCTTCCACCGCTCCGTGCCACATTAGAATGCTGGTAATCAGCCACAGCTTGTTCGATAGACAACTCCGGATCCTGCATCTGGTCAAGGCGGCTTGCTGCTACCTGAGCCATCCACATCTTGAACGGCTCAGCCTTCGGAGAGGGAACCGACTGGATGATGCGGAACATCTGTTCAGCAGTGGCAACATCGGTAAGGCGCATCTTGCCGTCCGCGGCGGGCAGTTTCAACCGGTTACAATTTGTAACGGTTTCATTGCCCTCTTTTTTGAGCCTGTTTTTCAATACTTTCCAATATGTCGCAGGATCCTTACTGTCCGTAAGGACACCAATCACATCGACTACCGAGAAATACCATTCCTCGGAGTCGGTATTCCAGATGGTTCTGACCTGGCGGTCGTTAAAAATCTGAAGCTGATTTTTCTTAGCCATAGATAGATAATCGTTGTTCGCAATGCAAAGTTAACAAAAATACTTCGGTAATCAAGAGCCCTGGGCCGGAGTCGTCCCGACTCCGAGCCTACACGTCGAGAATGTCTCGCATAGCGAGACGTTTAAGGCTGGCAGACGAGGACGTCCGCCGCCACGGGCTAACGTGCCAGCGAGAGGTTGAAGGCGATGCCGTAGTTGGAGTTCGAGGTCGGATAGGCCGAGTTGCTTACAAGGGGCGTGTTGGCCTGATGGTCAAAGAACGCGGAGATTGTCATCCTGCGACTCAGCTGGTAGCTCGCCATGAGGTTGATCGAGAATGTCTTCGTGCCCTGCGTGGCCTGCGTATAGGCCGTCTCGATGCGACGTATGAGCGACTGGTTGTTGCTCAACGCTATGTCAAGATTGATCGAGAGGTCGTTGGACGCTCCACCCTGCTGGCTTCCGATCTTCAGCACCTTGTTGAAGTTCGCTATCTTGTAGCCCGCACCTATGCTGAACTGCTTGCTGGAGGTCTCCACCACCTGCCCGGCCGACGAGTTGAGGTTGAGAGTCCTGGAGTCGCGGTATTCGGCATTGAACGTCAGGTCATTGTTCATCGTAAGCGTCAGACCGATCAGCGGAGCGAACTTCTCCGTGATTGCGACAGATGAAATGTTATAGGGAGACGAGGGCACAGGATTGCCGCTCACGGCATCCTGGATGAATCCGCGGTCGCCTCCGATACCTACCCAGTTCATGTAGCTCGAATAACTGCCTACGGCATACGTACACTGATAGGCATGGCTGAGCGTTATCGCCTTGAACCACTTTCCGAGATTGCCCATCTGCGTCAGACCGTCATACGTGATCTTCCAGTTGGGACGCATGGAGCCCAGACCCGGGAAATGCCCCAGCCCTATCTTACCCGCGTCTCCACCGGTATATGCCGCCAGGAACGCCGGGATAAGCACATCCGGACTCGTCTGCGTCGCGCCTCCCTGCTCAGGATTATATGGAGTGCCTCCAAGGACATTCCCCTCCATGAACCCTGTGGTAGGATACGTCGCGCCGGCATACTCACGCTCTATCCTCGCCGCCACCACCGGAATATTCTCCAGGAACTTGCTGAACGACTTGGAAGCGTAACCGTCCTCGGCCTTCGATCTCTCGAAACCTGACTGGAATGCCCATGCCGTGCGCGTGTAGGAACCGCTGCGCGCGGTCGGCATACCCTCGAACATGAACTGCACCTGACGCGTGCGGTTGTCGGTAAGATTCGACGTAAGCTGTATCTTCAGTCCGCGTATCGGCTCAAGGGTAAGGTCGAAATTGAACTCCGTCCCCTGGTTCCACACCGCCGGAGAGGTCTGCTCCGACGAAGTCAGCAACCAGCCGCGCTCGAGCGCTTTCCTGACATAATCCTCGTCGTAGAATCCAAACGCGAAATCAAGACCCGGCGACATCGGGCCATAGCTCTTCGACTGCCCGAATATGTCGCCTACATTCGGAGCGAACTGCGGCAGATTCAGCGAATGCGAGCTGCGCCACTTGAACGAGAAATTACGGGGCATCATCACGAAACGGAGCGCGTATTGCGCGAACTCAGAACCGAAACCCTTCTTCTCCTTCTTCCTGTCCTCGCGCACTATCAGCTTCAGCTGCTGTGTGCCACGGTTAAGAATCTCGATGGTGTTGTCGTCTACTGTCTTCGTCTCAAGCTTGAAAGGCTTGTCGCCGACAGTGGCGCTCACCTTTATCTTCTTGGTCTTCAGATTATGCTTCACGAATGTCGACGAATCCTCGCGCAGTGTCACGGCCCTCTCGAATTTCTTCGCGGCATCCTTCTTGCGCTCGGGAGTGTTGCGGTTCTGACCTTTCCGGTCATTCCCCTTGCCGGCACCTTTGCGAGTAGCGCTGCCACCCCTCTTGGAACCACCGAAACGCTGGTTGATCTCCTTGAGATATTTGCTCTTGTTGTAGAGGGTCTCGAAATTGATCCTTCCGTCGGCATTCCAGGTCGACTGGTTCTTTATGCTGTTGCCTAGATACAGGCCGTCGACTGTCGTACCCTTGTCCCAACGATAGGTGGAGTTATAAGACACGCTTCCGCTCAGGTAATCAAGGAAACCGATCTTGTTGAAGGGGGCCCGGTAGGTGCCCGTGAACGTCTGGTTGTAGTTCCAGGGAGTGCCGAGACTCTTTATCGACGACCACACTGTGTCTTTCCAGTCGCGGTATTTATCCGGGAACAGGCGTTTGTTCACCGCGCCGATGGTCTCCTCGATTCTCGCCGTGGTATTGCTGGAGAACGAGAGACTGAGGCTCTGGATTATGTTCCAGGTCAGATTAAACTGGCGGTCCCAGTAGAAGTTCTTGCTCACCTGCACCGGAAGCTGGAAATCCACATCCACCTCGCTGCGCGTCTGCTGCTCATAATAGTAGCGCGTCATGCTAGTGAAGAACGTCAGGTTGTTGAACATCCAGTTCACCTCCCACTCCCGCAGGAACTTGGCCGTCTTCCCCTTCCCCTTGACAAACGA
This sequence comes from Porphyromonadaceae bacterium UBA7087, assembly GCA_002493515.1. GTDB lineage: Bacteria > Bacteroidota > Bacteroidia > Bacteroidales > Muribaculaceae > Lepagella. The sequence continues at coordinate 54,274 of DKYZ01000127.1, forward strand.
GAAGGGTTTCCAGGGCTTGATGTAGGGGGAATAGGAATACTGGAAGCTGCCACGGTAGTCGTTGGTATTCTCATATTCCGTCGTGGGGTCAACGTTCTTCTGCTTGTTGAAGGAGAAGGACAGCTGGAAGTTGGCGGGATCCCAGGGCATGGGGTTCTTACTCTTGACGTTGAACTTCAGGTTGGATATCGAGAAGCTCTCCGTGGTGTGATGTGTGACTGCGAAACTCTTTATCGAGTCCTTCTCATGTTTCGTCACAGCGGCATCAAGGGCGTCCTTAAGCAGAATGTCCTGATCAAGCGGATTATACTTGGGGGTGGTCTTCTCGCTCGAGCGTGAGTAATAGATCGGCGCGTTGAGCTTGGCCTTCTCCGGCACAATCTTGCCGAGATCACCCTGCACCGCTATGTTATACTGCTCGTAGTCGTCGAGACGACGCGCCGAAAGCCCCTGGTCGACTCCGCCGAAGCCTGCCGTCTCCTTATGCATGGTGAAGTTTACCATGGCTACGTCGCTTAGCGACAGGTTCATGTTGGCTTTGGCAGCCCAACCGCCGTCCTCGTTGAATTCCGTCACCTTTAGCTCGTTGACCCATATCGTACCGTCCTTGACTGTGTTCGACTTATTGCGCACACCGATAAGCATGACCCGGACGTCGCTCAGGCTCGGGTTACCCAACACCGACACCATGTTGTGGTCATCGTTGGGGTCGCGCATACTGTAGACCATCGCATAGCCCACTCCGTCGGTACCTGCGCTCTTCTCATGGTTGCGCTGGGTCTTGACATCAGTGAAGACCTCAAACGGAACGTCCAGGAAGTTGGATATCGGCCACACCTTCTGGCGGTCGGCGGAATTGAAGTTGTTGTAGCTGCCCGCCGGAGTCAGCTCCAGAGGTATCTCGTATTCGTAATAGTTGTTCTTGACGTCGGAACCGAGACGCACGAAGAGGGCGAGGTCGCCGTTTTTCAGGTTGGTATGGTCATCGATAAGGGCCTCGGCGTGAACCCACATCTGCATACGGCGATAGATGCGCAGGTCAAGCTGGGTGTTCTTATAGACGCCTCGTGCGTCGCCGGGCTGTATCCCTGTGAGCTTCATCGAGAGAGCCTGCTCGTTGAGCTGTATGGTCTGGCTCTGGCCGGGATCCTGCACGCGGGTCACGTCGGGAGGCAGCACGTAGTTCACAGGCTTCTGCTGGCTGTTCTCCTCGATGTTGACCACCGACATGTCGAGCTCACCCTCTGCCGGCGAGTCGTTGCGGCTGTTGAGGTTGAACTTATAGTCGCGCCATTCTCCGCGCACAAGCTCCATCGTGGCGAAACGCAGGTGGGTCACGGCCTTGAATCCGGTCATGAACATCCTGGCGAAACGTATCGTGGAGAAATCCTTGATGTTGCCCACAACCTTGTCGGGCTGGCTCAAGGGTATCTTGAACTGATACCATATCACCTTCAGCTTACCCTCGCGGGTAGGCACCTCTTTCTCGCGACGGTCGGTGATGTAGTTCTTGCCCACCTCCAGGTCCTCGGGACGTATGGACACCTTATACTGGAAATAACGCTCATATTCGTTGAGTGTGTTGTCCTGGTTGATATCCTCCACATCGGGGACACTGCGCGACGACTGGTAATATGGATTATCGCTCTGGTCGGGCGACAGGGAGTTCCCCTCCACGCCGTTATATCTCTTGTATCTGTCAAGAATGCCGGCCTTGATCTCGTCGTAGTAGTTGGAGCGGAAGAAATGGTAATTGTCTCCCGCAGGGTCGTTCATCGGAGAGAATGGGTCGTCCTGCATCTTTGAGATGGTCTCCACGCTGAGTTTCGTCCGCAGACCGTCGAGATATTCCTTATACGACGGGAAGTCATACTCCTCGGCATTGGGGAGCCCGTCAAGACCCACGTCCTGGAGCGGACGTGCGTTCTCGGCGTTCTCAAAGGCATATGTGAGGGAGTTCTGGCGCGACACCTTTCCCCAGACGGTCTCGGATATGAACTGAGTGTCGCCGTCGATCGGGTTGCCGTTCTCATACGCCTTCATGCCGTCCTTGAGGATATCCTCGCTTATCTCACCGAAGTTGAAGTAGAGGTCACCTCCCTCATAGTTGGGATTCTCGGGATCGAGGAAGGGATCGAGCATCCAGAACTGCAGATACTCCACATTGGAGTTCTCGAAGTTGGTGTTGTCCATTTTCCTCATGATGCCGCCCCACCGCTTCTCGGGCTGCAGCAGACGTCCCTCGGGATCGATGCGCTCGTAGTCGAGGTTGTAAGGGCCGCGCTCCTCCGGATAGAAGGAGAGATTGAGCGTCTGGATATAGTCGGCCTCGCCGTAAGACTGCTCACGCCCAGGGAAGACCTCGCTCACCTTAACCTCCCTCACGTAAGGGTTGGAGAGCTGGTGAAGGTCGTTCTTGAGGTATCCGGGCAACATCGAGGAGTTCTTCTGGGTAAACATGCGGTCGATGTAATACCAGTTGAGGAGGGCACGGTTCTTGCCGTAGTCCACGTTGTTGGAAAGCCCGGCCTCGGGGAAGAGGGCATCCTCGCCGCCGTCGTAGGGAGTGGAGGCGAGAAACCATGAATACGGCGAGCGCATGTCGAGACCGGTCTGTGTGGTCTCGAAGTCGTCGATATATGATGAGCCCTTGTTTGTGCCGCTCTTCTGCTTGTGGGGCACAAGCTGCGCGAACTCAGCGTTGAGACGGAATGCCGAGGGAGCTGTCGCATTGATCGTAGGCACCTTGTTTAGAAGGTTGGTGAGCCACATGAACTCCTTGTTGTAGCTGAGGTTGAGACCCCACATGGTGTTGTTGATCACCTCCTCGCCGATGCTTACCTTCTCCGTGAGGGCCTTCTCCGAGAAATTCAGGATAGTTCCCCCCAGAGTGAAGTCTTTGTTAAACCTGTACTGGGCGTCAAGGCCGAGAAGGGTCTTGCGCTGCATGCTGAACATCGACTGGTTCTCGAGAGTGACGCTGACGTTGGTGCCGGAGTCGATGATGCTCTGGTTGGTGATGGTGACGATACCCATACTGTAGTCTACGGTATAGTCGCTGTTCTCGGTAAGCACTACACCACCCGCAGTGACCACTACCGATCCTCTGGGCACATTCATCGCGTTGAGGCGGATTGTGGCGCCGTTGGAGGCCTGGTATTCACCCGTCATCGAATACTTGTTCTTGTCGGCAAACTGACGCGCCACGACAAGCGTGGAGTCGTAAAGCTCCTTGTATACGTATGGAGCCGCTATCTCCGGGTCGCCTATCTTCCTCTCCAGATAGGAGCCGAAAGGCTCCGCCACGGGGAATATGATCTTGCCCGATGATGGCTGCACGGTATAGCCCTCAACATAGTCGAAGAAGCCGTCGGGATTCGACTCCTGGTTGGAGTCGAGCCGGTCAAGGTTCATCACCTGCAGAAGGGGCTTGTTGGCTATCTCCCCTATCGGAAGGTAGTTTATCTCGATGCCCGTGGTGTCGCTGAGGTATTTGATGTTGAGCTTGAAATTCTTCTTCTGAAGCTGATATGCCCCGAGGGCGTAGACATTCTTCATCATCAGCTTCCACATCGGCAGCTCAGGCGATACGGTAGTGGAGCGCAGCATCTTGAGATAGAGCGACTGCGATGTGGTCGTAACGTCGCTGGAAAACTCACCGACCTGGTATACCTTTCCCTGATAGGTATATTCATATGCCACGGCGAGCACCTCGTCGGTAGTCAGGGCCTGCTTCAGCGATATATAGCCGAGGTCGGCGTTGAGGGTATATTCAGAGGACTTCAGAAGACGCGCGCTCTCAACCTTCTCGAAGTCGCGGCCTCCGGTGATGCCATAGGCGGCCAAAGGCTGGAGCACCTGCGTCACCTGGTTGATGTTGCGGGCGTCGGGATACTCATTCTTCAGCACATCGAGGATGTTGTTGGAGCTGTTGCTCGGCACTGCCTCCGACGTGTTGACGTTCCAGTAGTCGCTGGCAAGACGTGTATTCTCGCCGAGGTCCATGAACCCCACGAAGTTGCGGGCCTCGTCGTAGCGGCCGTTCTTGTTGGTGACCCACACCTCGATGCGCGTGATGTTGATTCCTGAAGAGACATGGGGAAGCCGCGACGCGAACTGGTCGTAGTTGTCGTAGAAATACTGCGCAAGGAAGAAGTGACGGTTGGCGTCATAGTTGTCGGCCTTTATGGAGAACTTGGTGGTCTGCACGCCGCCCTGGGTGTTGACGGTCTTCGACTCACTGTTCTGCTGGCTGACAAGGCCGGTGAGGGTAAGCTTGCCGAACTGCAGCTTCGTCTTGAGACCGAACAGCGACGTTCCTCCGCGTATGAGGCTCGACCCGGTGGTCATGCTCACATTTCCCGCCTCGATATTCTTTATTATCTCGTCCTCCTTCCCCTCGTAGTTGAGCTTTAGGTTCTTGGAGTCGAAATCGAAGGTGGCGTCAGTGTTGTAGGTCATGTTGAACTTCAGCTTGTCGCCTACGGAAGCCGCGATTGTGGCCTGTATCTTCTGGTCGAAATCAAAGAATGTCTTGCGGCGGGAGCGCACCGGGAGCGCCGGATTGTCGGTCTTGTTGCTCTTTATGCCCATCGACACCTGTATGGAGCCCTGGGTAGTGAGCCTCACGCCGCCCGGGCCGAACACCTTCTCAAGCGGACCGAGCGAGAAGTTCATGTCGAAGATATTGAACGCCTGCTTCTCCTTGTTCTCGAATATCTCGGCGTTGCGTCCCTGAAAATAGCCGAACATCTCCTTGCGGGTCATGGCCTCGTTGTATTCCTCCGGGGTCATCATGTAAGGAGTGACTATGTCGCGGTCGCCGAGCTTGGTGTGGAGATAGAACATCCTGGTGACAGGATCATACTCCACCTCCGTCTTTATGTTGGAGGGATCACGGAGGTCGGCGGCATATTCGCGCCCTATGTAGTCGGCATACTCCTGGGGAAGCGTGGTCTGCACGGGCGACGGCATGATGAGGCTGTCGGGAATATGAGTCCCGTCGATATAGGCCGGCTCCGCAGGGGGCGGAGGCGGATCTATCTGCGACTTCCGGTATTGCCCGGCCGACAAAACAGTAAGGGCTGACACCGTCAGGAGTGTCAGCGTCCATATCGCCGATGTTTTGGTTATCTTCCTACAGACCTTTTTCATTCAGAGCATCTTGAGAGCCTGCTTAATGGCTTCTTCTGTGCTCATGGCAGGATTGGCTGCGAACAGCTTCCCGAGAACCTTCTTGCTCTGCTGGGCTGTGAAACCGAGCATCACCAGGGCCGCGACGGAATCATCGTAGGTCTCTCCCGCCATGGGGGCACTTGAAGATAACGATTCCACATCCGTTTTTATTTTATCCTTGAGGTCCACAATGATGCGCTGCGCAGTGCGTGCCCCTATTCCTTTGACGGCTTTCAATGTTGAGTCCAGGCCCTGCGAGATCGCGCTCTCCAGCTGAGGCACGGTCAGCGACGACAGTATGAGACGCGCCGTATTGGGTCCTACCCCGCTCACTCCTATCAGCAGCTGATACATCTCCCGCGCCTCCTTGGTGAGAAATCCGTAAAGCACATGGGCGTCTTCCCTTATCGACTCGCTGACATACAGCTTCGTGGCCGACCCGGGCCTGCTGTTAAGCTCGCCGTAATCCATCAATGTGATGTTGATCTCATATCCCACTCCGCCGCAATCCACCACCGCATAGGTGGGTGTCAGCTCCGCCAGTTCTCCTCTTATATAATCTATCATCTCAATCTTGATTTTTATAACCGTCTGAAACGCCGGGGTCTATCTACGCACCGAACGTTTCATCATGCAAATTTAAAAAATTTTCATTAATTTTGCGTCATGCAACAGTCATTCAATTCTAGTCTGCTTGAAAACGCAGTCACGGAGCTGTCGAAACTTCCGGGCATCGGACGCAAGACCGCCCTGCGCCTGGCGCTTCACCTGCTGCGGCGCGAGCCCGAGGAAGCCGAGGCGCTCGGAGCGTCGATAATCGACATGCGACGCAACATCTCTTATTGCACGCGCTGCCACAACATAAGCGAGCAGAGCGTATGCCCGATATGCAGCGACCCGCGCCGCGACGCCCACACCGTCTGCGTCGTGGAGAATGTGAAGGATGTCATAACCATCGAGTCGACTCATTCTCACCATGGCCTGTATCACGTGCTCGGCGGCCTGATATCCCCCATCGACGGCGTAAGCCCCTCCGACCTTGAGATAGACAGTCTTGTGGAGCGGGTGGAGAAAGAGGATATCAGGGAAGTCATACTTGCCCTGTCGCCAACCATCGAAGGCGACACCACCAATTATTATATATTCCGGAAACTGGCCTCCACGCCTGTTAAAGTCACAATGCTCGCACGCGGACTGAGCATAGGCAACGAGCTGGAATATGCCGACGAGCTTACCCTCGGCCGCTCGATACAGAACCGCGTGCTCTTCTCTGACACCTTCAATTCAAAATGAAAAACCAGGACTTCCCCGGGACGCCGCGCCTGCGGCTCCGCGCCCTCGAGCCCGAGGACGCCGATTTTCTCTATCAGACAGAAAATGACACCACGGCATGGCCCGACAGCGACACAGTGGCCCCATACTCCAGAGAGCTCCTCAGAGGATACGCCCTGACTTATGGCGCAGACCCCTATGCAGAGGGGCAGCTTAGGCTTGTGGCCGAGGATGCCGCCACACATGAGCCGATTGGTGTGGCCGATCTCTACGACATATCGGCACGCCACCGACGGGCGTGGGTGGCCCTTTACATAGTCCGGAGCCGCAGACGTTCGGGAGCCGGCGCTGAGGCGCTGCGGCTGCTGGAGAAATATGCGGCGCAGACACTGTTGCTCGACAATCTCGGCGCAAAGGTAGCCGAGACCAACACCGCGAGCATGCGCCTATTTGAATCCGCAGGCTATGACAAGGCCGGAGTCATGAAGGGATGGCTCAAAACCGCCGGCGGCGAGGAAGACATGACCATCTTCCGGAAAAAAATCAGATGAGGCGTTTTTCTCCCTAAGGAGGAATCCGTCAGTTCATCCAGACGCTCGGGGGCACCACGAGCCAGCTGCGGTATTGGTCGCCAAGGCGTGCCACACATCTGCGCCAGTACTCATCCCCCTCCCCTTTGAGCAGCTCAGGCCCTTCCGGATTGGTTTCCACCGCCCATGAATTGCGCAACACCTCCGACTGCAGCTGGTCGTGTGTCCATCCGCTGTAGCCGAGGAAAAAACGCAATGCCCCCTCTTCGGGATGGCCGTCGGAGATATATTCCATTATGTCCTCTATCTTCCCCCCGACATAGAGGCCAGGCACTACCTCCTGCGATCCCGCGAATCTGTCGCCGAGCGTATGGAGCATGAAAAGACGCATCCTGTCGACTGGACCGCCTTGGAAAACGGGCACATTCTCCCCGCCTTCCCATTCGGGAATTATGTCGCGGAGAGTGAAATCGGCCGGCTTGTTGAGCACAAGCCCCAGATGCCCCTGGTCTTTGTCAACATCAAGAAGCAGCACTGCCGAGCGACGGAACACCGACTCCGACAGCATCGGCTCCGCAATCAGCATATGCCCCTTCTCCGGCCTTAGGCAGCGGTCGCCCTCTCCGTAGAGGAATCTCTCTATGTCAATATCTTTATCCTTGTCCTTATCCATATGGTTTCGATTCTTTAAATCCGGCTTCAGAAGGCTCCGGAACGCCTTATTTATGCCTATTCAACAAACAACAACGATATTTTCTCCATTTTTAGCGCCTCAAAAGCCGATTTATGGATAATCTTGACTATCTTTGCATGATTTTCGTAATCCGCGCCGCCGAAAGGCCCTAAGCGCGGTGTTATAAAATTCCACTGCTTGATGAAAGTTCTTAAGTTCGGAGGCACGTCGGTAGGCACCGTCGAAAGCCTTTCAAATGTAAAAAAGATAGTCGAGGCGCTCCCTGACGGTTGTGTGGTGGTGGTCTCCGCCCTCGGAGGCATCACCGACCGCCTGATCGCCACCGCGCGTCTTGCGGCGGCCGGCGACGAGTCATATCGCGCCGAGACGGAGGCGATAGCGCACAGGCACTTCGACGTCATTGCCGGAGTCGTGGCCGAAATCCGGCGCAAAGAGGTGATTGAACGCGTAGGCGACCTTCTTCAGGAGCTCCGCAGAATATACGACGGCGTGTTCCTGCTCCGCGAAATATCAGCCAGGACGCTCGATGTCATTGTCAGCTTCGGCGAGAGGATGTCGTCGGCCATTGTGACAGCCATGATTCCGGGAGCCTCGCTCCACGATTCCATGTCGTTCATAAAGACCGAGAAATGGTTTGACCGCAATATCGCCGACTCATCCCTGACCTCCGCTCTCATCAGAAAGGATTTCTCCTCGATGCCGGGGAGGGTGGCAATCGCGCCCGGATTCATCTCGACCGACCGCGACAGCGGTGAGATCACCAATCTCGGGCGCGGAGGCAGCGACTTCACGGCAGCACTCATATCAGCCGCGCTCGACGCCGAGCTGCTCGAGATCTGGACAGACGTCGACGGATTCATGACAGCCGACCCCAGGATAATTCCTGACGCGCGAATAATTCCCGAGATGTCGTTTGTGGAGAGCATGGAGCTATGCTCTTTCGGAGCAAAGGTGATATACCCCCCGACGATATATCCTGTATTCCACAAGAATATTCCGATCAAGATTCTCAACACTTTCAATGCGGAAGCTCCCGGCACTCTCATCACCGACATATCCGAGCCCGACAGCGAATGCCCGGTAAGAGGAGTGTCGGCCATAAAGGAGATAACGCTCCTGTCGCTGAAGGGCGACCTCACGGGCAATGTGCCCCAGATCAACTCACGCTCCTTCAATGCCCTGGCTCGCAAGGGCGTAAACGTGCTGCTGGTGTCGCAGCCTGACAGCGACAATGCTTTCTCATTCGCCGTGGCCGGCAACGACGCACGCAAGGCTCTCGAAGCCCTGGAAGACGAGTTCGCCCCTGAGCTCACGTCTGGCGCCCTGGAAAGAATCGACTCCATCGACTCGCTTTCCACTATCGCCGTGGTTGGCGAGCATCTGAAGGCGGCAACGCGCGTGGGGCCCAGAATCCTCAACACCCTCATGCGCGACGGCATAGACGTAAAGGCCTTCTCAACCGGCGTCTCCGAGACAACAGCCACTTTCGTCGTGGAAGCCGACATGACCTCCAAGGCGCTTATCCTTATCCACAATCTCTTCTTCCCATCCCCTCTCCCAAAATAACCCCGTTTAGACATGGAAATCAACAACGCAAAATTCGAAGTCAGCAATACCGACGTCTCCAAATGTCCGGAGACAGAGGTTCCGGAGTATGCCTTCATCGGACGCAGCAACGTAGGCAAATCTTCTCTCATCAATATGCTGACACGCAGAAAGGGTCTCGCCAAGACAAGCCAGACCCCCGGAAAGACACTGCTCATCAACCATTTCAGCGTCAATGACGGCAAATGGTATATCGTCGACCTTCCGGGCTACGGATACGCAGCCCGGGGAAAATCACAAAGGGAAGACATAAAGAGAATCATAGAAGACTACGTCCTGGAGCGACACCAGATGACCTGCCTCTTCGTATTGATCGACATTCGCCACAAACCCCAGAAAATCGACCTGGAATTCATGGAATGGCTCGGCGAGAACTCGGTGCCTTTCGCAATTGTCTTCACTAAGGCCGACAAACTCGGCCCCACGGCTGCAGCGAAGATGGTGGATGATTATAAAAAGGAGCTTCTGAAACAATGGGAAGAGCTCCCGCCGATTTTCGTGACATCTTCTGAAAACAAGACCGGCAGGGACGAGCTCCTCAACTATATCGATCAGATAAACAAGACGTATTGCGAAAATGAATCTTAAGAAACTGCTCACAGGAAACAGCCGTCTCTCCGAGATAGTGAGGTTCGCTCTTGTGGGCGGTCTGGCCACTGTGCTGCAGTATGGATTCTACATCATTTTCGTCCATGCGGTAGGCGTCCCGGCCGTGCCATCCACAATGATCAGCTATGCCCTGAGTTTCATTGTGAATTATATACTTTCGAGCTATTTCACATTCCATACCAAGCCAACTGCCAAAAACGGCCTTGGCTTCACCCTCAGCCATCTTGTCAACATGGGTCTGCAGACGGGTCTCGTGGCTATTTTCAAGGAGATTGTCGGCAAGACCCTCGCCCTTCTTCCGGCCATGGCCATCTGCATCCCGGTGAATTACTTCCTGGTGAGGTTTGCTTTCACAAGCAAGATATTCCATGGAAGCCCGAAGAAAGAGAATGGGAAGAGTCCTTCCGAGGGGTGCAGCCTTCTGCAGGATGAGCAACAGGCTCTGGACGACACAGCTAAATAAAACAGATAACATCAACAACCTAACTAAAATATCTATATCATGACGACTATAGCAATGGCGTGCGACCACGCCGCCTTCGACCTCAAGGAGAAAATCAAGAAGTATATGGAGTCGAAAGGTTATGAGGTAAAGGATTTCGGCACCTACAGCGCCGATTCATGCGACTATGCCGACTTTGCCCATCCGGCTGCGGCAGCCGTGGAGAGCGGGGAATATCCCTTTGGAATCGCAATGTGCGGCTCGGGCAACGGCATCCAGATGACCCTCAACAAACATCAGGGCATCCGCGCTGCCCTGTGCTGGAAACCGGAGCTCGCGGCTCTTGCAAAACAGCACAACGACGCCAATTTCCTCGTGCTTCCCGGACGTTTCATTTCCGACGACGAGGCCTATAAGACTGTCGATGCGTACCTCGACGCGAAATTCGAGGGAGACCGCCACCTGCGCCGCATCAAGAAAATACCATTGGCAAACTGCTGAGAGGAGTGATGGATATCATTACGATCTCGCTCGAAGAGGTGGAAATCCATGGCCGCCACGGCGTGATGCCCCAGGAAAACAGGGTCGGCAACACATTCCGTGTCTCGGTCTCTGTGGATATCCCTGTAGACTTCGACCCATCGGCCGACAATCCCGACTCCACCATATCCTATGCGGATATCTACGATATCGTCAAGGAGGAGATGGCGGTCACGTCAAAATTACTGGAAACCGTGGCATGGCGTATAGCCAACAGGCTGCGCCGACGTTGGCCGGTGATTATCAAGGGGTTTGTCGCCATAGCGAAGTGTCCGCCTCCCATCTCCGGCGTAATCGGAAACGCTTCCGTAAAATATTTTTTTGAAAAAAATTAACGAAATATTTGGCCGGTTCAAAAAAAGGTTGTAATTTTGCACCGCAATTCGGAAGCAAAAGGGTCCGTTAGCTCAATTGAATAGAGCATCTGACTACGGATCAGAAGGTTGCAGGTTTGAATCCTGCACGGATCACCA
>DKYZ01000132.1 GCA_002493515.1 Porphyromonadaceae bacterium UBA7087
GGAGAAGGGGGGAGAAGGGGGGAGCAAAGGAGAGGAAGAGAGGGGGCTGGAGGTTAGAAAGAGGAGCCGTAGCTGTGGCGGTCGAGGGAGCGGTAGCCGATGGCTTCGGCGATGTGGCGGCTCAGGACGGGGGCTGTGACGGCTGCGGCGGGTTCCATGGTGGCGGCATAGTCGAGGTCGGCGATGGTGCGCGCCACGCGCAGGATGCGGTCGAAGGCCCTGGCGCTCATATTAAGGCGCTCCATTCGCTCTTTCAGCTTCGCGAGGCCTTGGGCATCAGGCCAGGCGTATTGACGCAACAGACGCGAATTCATCTGTGCGTTGCAGTGGATGCCCTTATCTGCGGCAAAACGCTGCTGCTGTATTGCCCTCGCCTTTATCACGCGCTCGCGTATCTGCTCACTGCTTTCTGCCACTTCATCAGACGCCATCTCGTCGAATTTCACCGGTTCGATCTCTATCTGGAGATCGATACGGTCGAGCAACGGACCGGAAATACGGCTCAGATACCGGCTCACCTGTCCTGCGGTGCATGTGCAGCGGCGCGTGGGATGCCCGTAATAGCCGCACGGGCATGGATTCATCGAGGCCACGAGCATGAACGATGCCGGATAGTCTACGGTATATTTCGCGCGTGACACGGTTATGACGCGGTCCTCGATAGGTTGCCGCAATACTTCCAGCACTTGTCTTGGAAATTCAGGAAATTCGTCTAAGAACAGGACTCCGTTATGGGCAAGCGAGATCTCACCCGGCATCGGACTGGCTCCCCCGCCCACAAGCGCTACGGGAGAGACTGTATGATGGGGCGTGCGGAACGGGCGCCGCGTCATCAGCATCGAACCCCGCGACAGTTTCCCCGCCACGGAATGGATTTTCGTAGTTTCAAGAGCCTCCGACATGCTCAGAGGAGGCAGAATGGACGGCAACCGCTTGGCCATCATCGACTTCCCCGCGCCAGGAGGACCAATCATCAGGATGTTGTGGCCGCCGGCACAAGCCACCTCAAACGCCCTCTTTACAGATTCCTGACCCTTCACCTCGGAGAAATCGTAATCAAAGCTGCCGGCATCGGCGTTGAAAAGCTCACGTGTATTGATTACCGTGGGCTTCAGATCCGACTGTCCAAGCAGAATCTGCACGGTCTCCGCGAGACTCTTCACCCCATATACCTCCACGCGGTTGACCACAGCCGCCTCGGTGACATTTGCTTCCGGCACGATGATGCGTTTGAATCCCATTTCCCTTGCTTTCACCGCCATAGGAAGGGCTCCCTTCACAGGGAGCACACTGCCGTCGAGCGACAATTCCCCCATAAACATATAATCCTCGAACCTGACGTCAGTGAAATATTCATTGGAGGCGAGAATCCCCAGCGCCAGGGGGAGATCGAGACTCGCACCCTCCTTTTTCACGTCAGCTGGCGAGAGATTGATGGTGGTGCGTCGGTGGGGGAAGGAGAAACCGCTCTGTGCGAGGGCCGTCGTGACACGTTGATAACTCTCCTTTACGGTTGTGTCGGGAAGGCCGACGATGGTGAACTGTGAGCCACGGCTCACTTCCGTCTCGATTGTCACCGGCAAAGCGTCGATGCCCTGTATTGCCGCGGAATAAAGTTTGGTCAGCATATGGTCGGGATTAGGGTTATATATGATCGGTTTCGGTTTTATTTCATCAAAGACCGGAATAACGCCGCCGCGGAATCCGGGCTCTCTCCACGGTAAACCTGGGCTCCGAGAGTATCGGTCACTATGAAATAAGGGGTACGCGTCACGCCGAGCGACATGGCTCTGCGGTCGGCGAAGCCCAGCGGCATCCATGCCCTGACCACTTTACTCAGGGAATCGTTGCGCGAGGCGTTCTGCCAGGCCAGAGAGTCAGGCTCCATGCATACGTATGCTATGTTTCTTGATGCGGAGTCGCGGAATTCCTTTGCCAGGACCCTCAGGGAATCGATGGCCGCGTCGCGTCCGGAGTTGTCGCGGCTCCAGAAATAGAGGAGCGTGGGAGCGGAGTCCGCGCGGACAAGAGCCGGCACGTTGCCATCCGCCTGGAGAAGCAATGTCTTGATCTTCGCAGGCTTTACGACGGTTGAGGAACGTGCGTCGGCGCGCGAGACGAGATCGAAATATCTGCTGTCGGCCGCGTCGCCCTTGAGGGAGGCGGAGAGGAGGGCATATCCGGGCTCGTCGATGCGTCTGGAGAAGAAATTCAGAAGCAGGATGGTGGATATGGGGTCGGAAGGGTTCGTCTTGACGTAATCGCTCACCGCTCTGTTGATCCGCGCATTGTCGGCGGAGGCAACGGTTTCACTGTTCTTGACCATCCATTCCGACAAGGCCGCCGTCATATCGTTGCCGGCCGCCGACCAGGCATATGGCTCGGCGCTTTTGCCGGAGATAACGATTTTGTCGCCTTTCTCCGCATAGCAAATGAACGGTATGGGGGAATGCGAGAAAATATATACTAAAGACGGATTCACAGCCGGGCACACAATCTGTCCCTTACCGTTGGCCACCGATATCGCTGTCTCGCGCAACATGCCGCCTCTGGAATCGGAAGCGTAATATAACACGCGATACGTCCTGTTGACGTCGCCGGGGAGCGAAATGTCGATTGAGAACTGATTTTTCGAGCATCCGGCGAGCAATGTCAGGGCCAGGCATATAATGGAAAAAATAACAAGGCGTTTCATGGGCACAAACTTAATAAAAAAAAGAGAAGAGACAAAGAAAGAGTGTGCCAAAAATATGGCACACTCTCTAAAAACTTAACCTTTTCGTCCCGGGACGTGTTCACTTGGTCTTTGCGCAGGCGTACATCTTGGCCATTTCGCAGACTTGCTCGGCGATTTTGTCCCTGAGCGACTGAGGTGTGATCACTTCCATACCCGTGCCGTAGGAGAGTATGGCCTCACGGAAATCTTCCGACGGGGCGAGCTGATACTCGAAGATCGAGTAGTCCTTGCCCGACATGACCTCTTTCTGGGACACGTGGAACGGGAGTGTGCGGATCTTGTCGCGCACCTTTCCGAATACCTTCACCTGGATATTCTCCACCGGCGTGGTGGTGTCGATATCCATTCCGTAGAATTTCTTGAGGAAGTCGGATGGGGAGAAGTCGTTGGGATAGTGGAATGAATACTGGGTCTCGGAGATGCTGATGATCCTTATCAGGTCGAAGGCGTGCATACGGTCGGTTTCGGTATCCTTGCCGATTATATACCATCCCGAGCGCCAGAACCTCACGCAATATGGCTCGACGTCGATCGAGGTCTTGTTGTCGGAGGTCGGGATGGAATAGTTTATGTTGATCACCTTGCCGTTCTTCATGGCGTCGATCACCGTCATGAGGCCGAATTTCTCTTCGGGCGTGATGTCGAGGACGATACGGTTCTCCACACTGTCGGCCTTGTTGATGGTATTGGAGAGGCTGAGGGTCTGCAGCATCCATACTTTAAGGCGCGTGGTGTCGAGCGTGTCGTCGTCAGCCACGTAGTACTGGTTGTGGTCACTTCGGTCGCAAAGGATGCGTATTCCGAACAGATGCTCAATGGCATCCCTGTGGTTATGAAACGTCCTGAGTGCCAACGGCGAACGATCCACGTTGAGTGGTGACGATTCCCACAGTTGGGATATTTTCTCGAACGTTATTTTCTTTGCATGGCGCACCACATCTACCAGCCATACATATCTACGAAATAAATCTCGTTTCATCTTTGGAATAAAACAGAGGGTTCTACAAAATAACTGCTTGAAAAATGCATTGCAAAAGTACAAAAAAAAAACAAGAGCTGCAAGAGTAAGCCCTTGTTTTTTTGCTACAAAACAGCATTTTTGCAGAATTGCCGTTTTTTAAATCGTTTTCACACGTATTCTTCGCCAAATCGGCTCTTGACGTCATTGACAATCTGCCTTATTCTTTGCTCTTCGGCTATGGGATAGATGAGAAGGGCGTTGCCGTTGTCTGCCACGATATAGCCTTTGAGCCCCGAGGCCACGATGATCTTGTCGCCGCTGACGGCGAACATGGAATCACGGCAGTCGTGGGCGAGCACCTTGCAGTTCTGGGTCACGTTACCCTCCTGGTTGCGCGGGGAGGTCTCGTAGAGAGCCTTCCATGTGCCCAGGTCGCTCCAGCCTATGTCGACGGTCTTGACGTAGACATTGTCGGCCTTCTCCATTATGGCGTAGTCGATGGAGATCGAGGCTGCGTTGGGGAATTCACGGTCGATGAACTCAGGCTCGCGTGGCGTGGCGTAGAGGCCGTTGCCGCCGTCGAAGAGAGTGGCCATCTCCGGGGCGTATTTCTCGAACGCCCTCAGGATAGAGGCGGCTGTCCAGAGGAAGATGCCGGAGTTCCAGAAAAACTCGCCGCTCTTGAGGAAGAACTCGGCCATCGGGAGGTCGGGTTTCTCGGTGAATGATTTCACCTTCAGGATTCCCGGATAGCCGCTGGTAGGTTTCCCCTGCTGGATATATCCGTAGCCGGTGTTGGGGGAGGAGGGCTGTATGCCGAGTGTCAGCAGGCTGTCGTTGTGCTCCACGAAGTCAAGCCCCTCGCGGATTGCCTCCACGAA
The DNA here is from genome assembly GCA_002493515.1 of Porphyromonadaceae bacterium UBA7087. GTDB lineage: Bacteria > Bacteroidota > Bacteroidia > Bacteroidales > Muribaculaceae > Lepagella. Next base: position 4,580 of record DKYZ01000132.1, read on the forward strand.
AGCCATCTCCTTGAGCACGAGATGGTCGGAGGGGAGCGTGACGATCGAGGCCTCAGGGTCGATGGCCGATATATGGTGTGACGCCCAGCATATGCAGGGGGCGGTGTTGCGTCTGGCCGGTTCGGGAAGTATGTTCTCGGGCTTTACCTCAGGAAGCTGCTCGCGTATGATGCCGGCATAGTCGCGGTTGGTGACGAGGATGATGTTCTCGGGTCTCACCACCGTCGAGATGCGGTCTACGGTCATCTGGAGCAGGCTGCGTCCTGTTCCGAAGAAATCGAGAAATTGCTTGGGCTTGCCGGAGCGGCTGAAGGGCCAGAAGCGCGATCCGACCCCGCCGCACATAATGACACAAAATCTGTGTGGGTTCATATGGCTTAGAGTTTGGGTTTTAGGGGTTTGGAATGTTTAGGGCTTTGTCTCATGCGAGGGCGGCCGGACGCTGGGGCGTTGCCTTGAACTGCTGCTTCACACCCTCCACCACGTTCATCATGTAGTCGCCGATCTTCTCGGCCTCGCTGATGAGGTCCATGTAGAAGATGCCCTCCTTATAGCTATATATCTTGTTGTTGATGTTGTAGATATTGGCGTCGCGGAGCTGGTTGCGGAGATTGTTGATCTCACGCTCGCGGTTGTAAGCGGTGATTATCTTGCTGTCTTCCGGCATCTCCATCTGGCGCAGGATCTGGAGCATGTTGTCCATGGCGTTCTCCACCATGGAGAACATCTGGTGAATCTCCTTCACTATGGCCTCGGGGAAATCCACGTGGTTCTGGTTCTTGCGGGCCAGGATCTTGGCCACGTTGAAGCATCCGTCGGCAATCGACTCGATCTCGGAAATCATGCGCAGCATTCCGGCCACTCGCATCTTGCCCTCGGGGCTGAGGCGTCCCTCGGCCACCTTGTTGAGGTAGCTGCCTATCTCGATCTCCATGCGGTCGGAGATCTCCTCATATTTCTCCAGACGGTTGTAGGTGGGGTCGTAGCTGTCGTCCTTGTCGGGCGTGTCGATGAGGGTCTTGGCCATGCCGAGCATACGCTGCACCCTCTCTCCGAACACCACGATCTCCTTCTGTGCCTGGGTCAGGTTGAGCTCGGAGGCTGTCATGAGGCCGCCGCCGATATATTTGAGGGTGAACTCCTCCTCGGAATCCTTGTGCTTGGCCGGCAGCAGGAAGCATACTATCTTGACATAGAGATTGGTAAACCATATCATCACCATCAGGTTGCAGGCGTTGAAGACGGTGGGGAACATCGCCAGGCCGAAGGCTATGCACGACTGGGCCTTGGCTGTGAGGCCCCCCTCGGGCTTCAGGAGCGTCGAATCGGCCATCGCCATCTCCTCGGCGGCCGATATGTCGAGGGGGTTGGTGCCGGTGCAGGCTTTCGTTATGTCGGCCACGAGCTCCATGAATGGATGGAAGATACACAATACGATTATTGAGCCGATCACGTTGAAAAGCACGTGGCCCATGGCAGTGCGCTTGGCGGCGAGGTTTCCGCTCATGGCGGCGAGCATGGGGGTGATGGTGGTTCCGATGTTTCCTCCCAGGATTATGGCGCAGCCCAGGGAGAAGTTGATCCATCCCTGAGAACACATGATGAGCGTTATGGCGAACGTTGCCGCCGAGCTCTGCACCACCATGGTCAGGATGAGGCCGAATACGAAGAACAGAATCACCGACCAGACGCCCATGCTGGCGTAATCGCTGACGAATTTCAGCATTTCGGGATTGTCCTTGAGATTGGGCACGAACTGGCTGATCAGGTCAAGGCCCATGAAGAGGAATGCGAATCCTATTATGAATTCTCCGGTGGATTTGTAGGCGCTTTTCTTCATGAAGAGCATCGGGACGGCTATCGCCAGCATCACGATGCTGTAGTCGGAGATGTTGAACTCCAGCGAGAAGGCGGATATGATCCAGGTGGTGACGGTCGTGCCGACATTGGCGCCGAAAATCACAGCCATCGACTGCGCCAGCGACATGAGGCCGGCGTTGACGAAGCTCACCACCATCACTGTCGAGGCACTCGAGCTCTGGATGAGGGCCGTGATGACAATTCCCGTGAGAACGCCGGTCAGACGGTTCTTGGTCATTGCGCCCAGGATGTTGCGCAGACGGTCGCCGGCCACCTTCTGGAGGCCTTCGCTCATCACCTTCATGCCGTAGAGGAACATGCACACTGCGCCCAGCAGGCAGAGGAAGTCTAATACACTATAATTCATTGTTTGCCGCGGAGGGTATTGGTTATGGCAACAAATTTACAAAAAAATCCCGATTTAACTCCGGTCAGCCATGAATATTCTTCTTTTTTTTCTAATTTTGGAGTCAGTAATCATAGTGACAACACCAAACACCTTATTATGGAGACCTCAATTCTATTTCCGGGAGACAACGACACGCTGCGTGACCACGGGCGTGAGAAGCTGAAACCGTTCAGCCTTTACAACAGCGAGACCGGGCGCCGCCGCCCTCTCGGCATTATAGCCGCCGTAGGGAGGCGGGGGGAGCTGGGACGTGCCGGCGACCTGATATGGCACCTGCCAGGCGACCTTCGCCGTTTCAAGGCCGTGACTGTCGGCCATCCTGTCATCATGGGCCGCAAGACCTGGGACTCGCTTCCGAAGAAGCCGCTGCCCGGAAGACGCAATATCGTAGTGACGCGGGATGAGGCGTGGAGCTCGCCGGGCGCGGAGCGTGCCCGTTCGCTGGAGGAGGCGTTGGCGATGTGTGACGCCGGCGAGATGCCCTACGTCATAGGAGGCGCCTCTGTGTACGCCGAGGCGATGCCTTATGCGACATCGCTCTCGCTTACGCTCGTTGATGCCGAGTGTGATGATGCCGACGTGTTCTTTCCGGAGGTCAGTCCCGACGACTGGAGGGTGAGCGGGGAATCGCCGGTGGAGACATCGCCCGACGGAATATCTTACCGATATGTGGATTATCTGAGGAAATGAAGGTAGTATTGATAAACAAATCCGACTCTACAGGAGGAGCCGCCGTAGTGACCTTCAGGCTTATGGAGGCGCTGCGCGCGGCTGGAGTCGACGCGCGTATGCTTGTGGCCGAGAAAAGGCGTGACTCGGCGTTTGTGGAGCTCGCTTCCGGACGCAGAAGCCTGCGCAAGGCTTTCCTTTCGGAGCGTCTGAAGATTTTCCTTGCCAACGGTATGAGTCGTGAGACGCTCTTCAGGATAGATACCGCTTCCGACGGGGTTCCTCTGTGGCATCACCGCTGGGTGGAGGAGGCTGATGTCGTGTGTCTCAACTGGGTGAACCAGGGGTTGCTTTCTTTAGACGGTCTGGAGAAGCTGCTTGCTACGGGTAAGCCGGTGGTATGGACGATGCACGATATGTGGTGCATGACAGGTATATGCCACCATGCCGGAGAATGTCTTGGCTATCGGGGGGAATGTGGCGAGTGCCCCCTCCTGGGGTGCAAGGGTGGACCCTGTGATCTTTCGTATGAGGTCTGGAAGAGGAAAGATGATATTTATTACTATGGAAAGCGCAAGATTACGTTTGTGGCGGTGAGCCATTGGCTGGAGGAGCTCTCTAAGCACTCGCTGCTGCTTTCGGGTCAGAGGGTGGAGGTCATACCGAATGCTTTCCCGCTTGACGACAAGGATGTGTCGGCTCTTGTCCAGGCGAAGAATCGCGGCGACGGGAAGAAGCGGATAATATTTGGGGCGGCCCGTCTCGATGACCCGATAAAGGGGCTTGCCACTCTGAGGGAGGCGACGCTGGTGTTGCGTGACCGTTATCCGGAGGTTGCGGAGCGCCTGGAGATAGAGGCGTTCGGAAATGTCAAGGACAGGAGGTCGCTCAGGGGATTCGGCATAGCGTTGCGGCATCTCGGGCGTCTTGAGGGTCGCGGGGCCATTGCGTCGGTATACAGGAAAGGGGATATAGTGGTCTCTTCGTCGGATTATGAGACGTTGCCCGGGACGCTTGTGGAGGGGCAGGCCTGGGGCTGTGTGCCCGTGGCGTTCGACCATGGTGGCCAGGGCGACATCATCGGCCATCTCAAGACCGGCTATCTTGCTCCGTATAGCGAGGATTTGACTGCACGAGCCGCCTCCCTTGCGGAAGGCATCCTTTGGGCGGCCCGACAGGACAGCGGAATCATCCAGCCGATGCGTGAGTCGGTCGAGAGCCGTTTCTCATCCCGTTCCGTCGCCAGTTCGTATATCCGACTGTTCAGGCAGTTGCTGAAAATGGAATGACAGGTTCTTCTTGAACATGCCATCGCCCGTGGATCATACTCACGAGCCACGGGCGATAGTTGTAATTCAGTTTGTTGCTTTGCGAATCAGTTTTTTCCCGTTGGAGATAACTATGCCGGGTTGTCCGTTGTCTTTTGTTCCGTCAATGCGGTAGGCATCCGTGCTGCTTTCATTGTCGATAAGTGACTGGATTCCGGTCAGTTTATCGTAGTCGAAGAGCACCTCATCTCCGTTCGTGACTTTGACCAGATTCATCAGTGTGCCGTCCTGGCCTGTTTCGAAATTGGCCAACGGGCCTTGCGTGGAGCCAATCCCGTCATACCATATGGCAGATGAATATTGGGCTCCAGTCTCCTGATTGTATGTTTTCAGGAAGAACACGCCGTCTTCGTATGGGATATTTCCGAGGGATGTTTCTATCTTCTCGCATTTCGCGCGATACTGTTTCATTGAGTGTGT
>DKYZ01000051.1 GCA_002493515.1 Porphyromonadaceae bacterium UBA7087
ATAAGACTTATAAGATTTATAAGATTTACACGAAAAAAAACATGACAGACATAACAAAATATCTCAGCTCCTCTCCTGATGGCAATTTCTTTCTTTTCGCAGGCCCTTGTGTGATTGAGGGCGAGGAGATGGCGTTAGACATAGCTGAAAAGATGGTGAGGATTACGGAATCGCTCAACATTCCGTATGCTTTCAAGGGAAGTTACCGTAAGGCTAACCGCAGCCGCCTCGATTCCTTCACCGGAATAGGGGATGAGAAGGCTCTGAGGATATTGCGTAAGGTGAGGGAGACGTTCGGGATTCCGGTGCTTACGGATATCCATGGGCCGGAGGAGGCCGCGATGGCTGCGGAGTATGTGGATATCCTTCAGATACCGGCTTTCCTTTGCCGCCAGACCGACCTGCTTGTGGCTGCTGCCAATACCGGAAGGATGGTGAACATAAAGAAGGGTCAGTTCCTTTCTCCGGAGGCGATGCGTTTCGCGGTGGAGAAGGTGAGGGAATCGGGCAATGACAAAGTGGCAGTCACCGAGCGCGGCACAACGTTCGGATATACCGACCTTGTGGTGGATATGCGCGGCATTCCGTTGATGAAGGAGGCCTGTGGATGTCCTGTGATAATGGACGTCACCCATTCCCTCCAGCAGCCGAATCAGTCGGCCGGGGTCACAGGCGGTCTTCCGAAGCTCATATCGACAATCGCGATGTCGTCGATAGCGGCGGGTGCCGACGGCCTTTTCATGGAGACGCATCAGAATCCGTCGGTAGCGAAAAGCGACGGCGCCAACATGCTCCCCCTCTCCCGGATGGAGACTCTGCTTAGGAAACTTACGATACTGCGCAGGGCCGTAAATGAATGTGGCGCGGTTCAGTGATAAACGATAAGTGATAAACGATAAACGGCAGTCATTAGCTTTGCTCATTGACGCGTAAGAAGGCGTTGACCTAGGCTCGGAAACGTATCGTTTCCGAGCTTGTATGCATAGGGTGTCGCAAAGCGAGACGTTTTTCCAGACGCATTATAGCCTGATGTAAAAAACGTTGCGTGGATTTGGCGGAATGGGGAATTCTTGTTAATTTATAGGCATAAAAACAATGGACAGTCAGGAAAATGGAAGAGGACAACACATATATCAGGTTTGACTGGGCGATCAAGCATATGCTCCGTGACAAGGCGAATTTCGGGATTCTCGAGGGGCTTATCTCCGTGCTTCTCGGTGAGGAGGTCAAGATATCCGAGATCCTGGAGAGCGAGGGGAACCAGGAGTCGGAGAGTGACAAGTTCAACCGAGTTGACATCAAGGCGCGCAACAGCAAGGGACATATCATCATAGTCGAGGTTCAGCTGACGCGTCAGCTGCATTATCTGGAGCGTATACTCTACGGGGTCTGCAAGACCATTACCGAGCATATAAGCAAGGGAGAGAAGTATGACCAGGTAAAGAAGGTCTATTCGATCAGCATACTATACTGCGATTTCGGCCAGGGTGCCGACTATGTCTACCAGGGCTCGACGCATTTCAAGGGAATCCATACCGGTGACGAGCTGAAGGTGTCGATGAAGGAGGAGGGTGTGATAGTGCAGCATTTCCCTCGTGAAGTGTTTCCCGAATATTATCTCATCAGGGTCAACGAATATGACAAGATTCCTGAGTCTCCGCTGGATGAATGGATCACATACCTTAAGACTGGGAAGGTTAGGGATGATACCCGTACGCCGGGGCTGCAGGAGGTTAAAAAGAAGCTGCAGTATCTTTCCATGTCGCCCAAGGAGCGCCGTGCCTATGACGCGCACATTGACGCCATAATGGTCCAGAACGACGTGCTCGACACTGCCCGTGACGAGGGTCTGGAGGAAGGACTGAAAATCGGTCGTGCCGAGGGACTCGCCGAAGGCCGTGAACAGGGTCGTATGGAGGGACTCAGATCTGTTGCCCGTCGCTTTATCGCTCTTGGAATGTCAGATCGCGAAATTGCAGAAATGACCGGCCTGACAGAGGATGAAATACGCACCCTCCACTAATCTGCGGCATTGTTGCCGAGTATGATAGGTTTGGCTACGGACTTTATGCTGTGGAAACAAAAAGCAGTGGCAGCTTTATAGGTTATGTCGGATTCCATCATTTTGATTTTGACGCGGAGTTTTGGCCGCCCCAAGGCGACGATCTTGAGCCAGCGCAGTTACAGGGAATTGATTACGCTCTGTAGCTTGTTGAGGAATTGGGCGGCGTGGGCGCCGTCCATCTGGGTGTGGTGGAACTGGAATGATACGGTGAGCCGAGTTTTGAAGAAGCCTTTGCGATACCGGCCCCAAATCAGAAACGGATTATTGAAGATGCCGCTGTACATCCCGACAGCTCCATCAATATCGTATTGCGCCAATGCCGACGTACCGATAACCATGCTGTCAGCGATGTCATTGTTTTCGCTGGTCTCGGCCACCTGACTGGTTAGACGAAGATAATCGGCGTTGAAAACAGCAAGGTCATCTGAAAACGGCATGTCGCACGAACTTACCTCGCCTTCACGGTTGAGCACGATAGTGTTGACGGCTATCGAGTCATATTGCATCAATTTGCCACCAACAGGGAGCATATAGAACTCCTTGATTTGCGAGGCGGCGCGACCTATGCACCAACACATCAGCATATTGAATTTCAGGCTACGCCGCCGGCTTATGCGGCGTAGCCGGGTCACGTCGAGTGTCTTGAACAGCGTCACCATCGGCATCGGCGCCTTCATCCACATCTCGAATGCGTATGCGCGGGTTGTTTCTTTGGGATTGACTTGTTGAACCATAAGTTTTTTTGTGCAAAATTACCTCTTACGTTTCAATCCTAATAGAAGAAAAGGGACATTTATACCGGAACAGTGTATAAATCGGAGTATGGGGCTTGATATCCAGCCAGTTGCTTTGGTGTCATGCCGCTGAACTGGCGGAAGTCGCGGATGAAGTGCGACTGGTCGGAGTATCCGTTGGCGTATGCGATGTCGACATAATCGCGCGATCCGAGCTGCATCATCCTCAAAGCTCGCTGAAACCGGGCTATGCGTCCATATTCCTTCGGGTTCATGCCGACATATTCGCGGAACAGGCGCCCGTATTGTTTTTTACCCAGACAGGCAATTCCGGCAAGATTGTCAACCGAAGTTGACGGCGATCGGAGCAACGCGGAGAGCGAGGCACCGATTCTTTCGATGTTCAACGACGGGGTGATTCGCGCTGTCAGCCATTGTTCCATCAGCGATATTGCCGTTTCGGAATCCGCACAATCAAAGATTCGGTCGGCAAGCAGATTCAGCTGTTTATTTTCGATATCATAGCCGGAAATCTCCTGATTGTAGAAAGTTGACGGGGGAGTGTCAATGTAAACGTGTCTTTTCGCGCCTT
>DKYZ01000105.1 GCA_002493515.1 Porphyromonadaceae bacterium UBA7087
TGAATATTTACTGAATATCCCTAATTACTAATTTTGGCGTTACACAAGACAACAGGAACAGATGCGGAATACAGCAAAGATAATAATCCTTTTCATAATCGCCATAATGGCAACGGCATATGACGTCCGGTCCTCTGAGCTTCCATTCTCCGGGAGTGACGTTCACGATGCCTCCTATTCCAGGCTATCGGCCCTGTCGGACAGTGTTCTGACAGACCTCGGCAACAAATGGTATTCCGACCGCTCCACCCATGCCCGCGCATTCGCGGCCTTCAGTGTCGTGGTGAACCGCCATTACAATCCACGTGGGAACGAGCGTCCCGGCATACAGCATGTAGTGGAGGCAATGCGCAACATCGGTGTGCTTTACCTCGTATCATTCTACAAGTACGACCAGGCCTACAAATACCTTTCCCTCTCACGGCAGCTCGCCGAGGAAAACAACATTTCCCACTGGCTACCATATATCGACATAAGTCTCGCCAACCTGTGGGAAATCAATGCCATGATTTTTCCCGGCTCCACACGCAATGGCACCAATTACGTGGCAAGAGCATGGGAAAATGCCATAAAGGACCATAACGAAAGTCTGCTGCCGGTAATAGCCACTGACATGGCAATCCTCTCTTACGCACGCCAGGACAGTTCTATATTCAGGTCCCAGATGCGGTATTTCCTAAGTCTGAAACCCAAACAGAGAGACTGGCGACATGATTTCGCCAGGGCTTTCACCGCAGGCGTGACGGCATGGCAGGCCAAAGACCATGAGAGAGCCGAGACTCTGATCACAAAAGCCCGCGACACCGCAACAGGAAAACCGGACGGCGAACGATACAGAATGTCGGCGATGTCGGCGCTCGTCACCCTTTACATCTCGCAAAACCTCAACGGCAAGGCGGCACAGACCCTGCGGCAATATTCCGCCCTCATCAAGTCAAATCCGGATTTCGCAATCGACCTCTACGGCATGTATACCGACTATTTCAGAAATCTGCGCATACCCGATTCCATCGACAAATACCATTATCTGTATCTTAAAGAGAAGGCCTACGTGGCCGACGAGAGGAAACTGGCCCACGTCGGAGAGAAGGAGTTCCTCGACAACATAGAGCGCATAAACGATGAGATAGGTTCTCTGTCGGAAAAAAACAGAATGCAGAGACAACAGATAACCCTTGTGTCGGTGGCGGCCCTTAGCCTTCTCCTGATAAGCGGCATCATAATGTGGGCCTACCGTAGGCTCCGAAGCAAGTCAGAGCAGCTGTTCCGCAAGAACGTGGAGATGATTGAGGAGCAAAGGCTGTTCTCCGCCAGACAGAAAGAACTGACGGAGGAGGTGGAAAGACTGAAAGCCGCCGGGGCGGAGCCCCCCGACGCCCCGGAGACTGCGGCAGATGACCTGCCGGAAACGGGGGACGCCAATGTGGATACGGGGGCTGCCGCAAAAAAGACACTTCGACTGGCAATTCCCGACGACAAGGCTGATGAGATATTCATGCGGCTCACGTCAATAATGGAAAACAGCCGGGAGATATACTCTCCGGACTTCTCGCTCGAACGCCTGGCCCAGCTCGCGGACTCCAAGCCCAGGACTGTCTCCACTGTGATAAACCGGAAACACGCCACCAATTTCTCACAGTTCCTCAACGAATACAGAATAAGAGAGGCCTGCATCAGATTCCAGGACACCGACAATTACGGAAACTATACAGTGGAGGCTATTTCCGAAAGCGTGGGATACCGCTCCCGCACCGGATTCTCGTCGCTGTTCAAGAAAGCCACCGGACTGTCACCCTCGGAATATCAGAGACTCGCACGCCGCGCTCCTCTCAGATAGCCGGGAACGCCTCGTATCATCCCGCTTTCTGCAACGTCAGGACTGAAATTGGTCTAAATTTATGCGCAGACGCATAAATTTAGACCAATTTCACTAATTTTCAACCCTGTCAATCAATACGATGCCCTAATTTTGCGCCGTGGACACAATCACATAAAAAAATAATGTATGAATGAAATTACCATTATGCAGATGAAAACCAGAATTCCATTGTTGGCGGCGCTTCTTGCCGCAGCCGTCTGCGCCGGAGCCTCCGGACGCACTGACCTCAGGGAAGTATTGCGGCCAATTCCTGAAAACGTACCCGCCTCATCAGCGCAGCCCGGCTGCCACGCCCGGCTGCTGCACCGGATTCCGGAAGGCAACATGCGCCTGTCACTCGGGAAAGGAAGCCCGACCAGGCCTATGCGCCTGACCTCTACAGGAGCCGAACTGCTCGGCTGGCTCAGCTACGCCGACGACGTCTCCACTCTCCGCGGCCTGTATGTGTTTGAGCCGGAGGGATTCGAGATGGAATGGTCAGACCCCCTGTGGACGGATCCGGTGCTGGATGGAGAGGTGATTCAGATGTCGCCACAGACAGCCTGGATTAATGAAGGAAAGATATGCGGATACGCATATCAGATCTTTTTCGGCGTGCTGAGAGCAATCCTGTACGTTGAGTATGACTTTGAATCGGGAGAACTTCTGGAGATCCAGGAGGTAGACACCGAACAGAGCGGCCAGTCTGTAATACAGATGGCGGCATACGACATAACCGAGGACACAATATATGGCTACGGGCAGCTTGAGGGTGGGTTCGCCTTCATATCGGCCGATCCCGACGCTCCCGAATATTTCAATATGGTACGCCCGGTCGAGACTTCCGAGGTCTGCCCCTCGCTGTGCTATAACAAGCATGAGGACGCCCTGTATGGAATAAACCAGAACCATGAGTTCGTGAGAATAGACTCCGAAGGCTACCAGGAGCCAGTCTTCACGCTTCCGTTCACAGACTACGGCAACTACGGCACAGGACTGGCCTACAACCCCGTGGAGAAGGTCTATTACTGGAATATGATAGATGCTTCCGGAGTGTCGAACATGGTGCGCATAGATGCCGTCAACAAGACCGCCGAGGTATACGAAAGTTTCGATCTGGGAGAGACATTCTCCACCCTCTTCTGTCTGGACGACAAGATTGACGCTTACCGTCCGAAACGACCCTCCGCTGTAAGTATGGATTTCCCCGACGGATCGACTACGGGCACCGTCATCTTCATGACTCCGTCCGAGACCATGAACGGCCTCCCCATAAGCGGAGACCTCACATACACCGCCTATGTGGATTCGGAAAAATATTCCGAGGGGACGGCCTCTCCCGGGAAAGAGCTTGAAGTGGAATATTCAGGTCTGTCGGATGCCATGCATACATTCGGTCTGACGGTCACACTTGACGGCGTGGAGAGTTCCGCCGCCAACATCAGAGGATATGTCGGGAATGACATTCCGCTGACTCCCCAGGACGTGAAGCTGACAGAGACGGAAGTGACCTGGAGAGCTGTGACACAAGGCGTTCACGGAGCTTATATCGACACCGAAGCGATGCGTTACGAGGTATACATCAATGGGGAGTCGATAGGCGTCACCTCAGAGACACACATTGCGCCACAGCTCCCTGACGACAAACCGCTGACGCTCTACAAGGCAAGCGTCAAAGCGATATGCAACGGCATGGAGAGCCGTATGTCAGGGGAATCCAACGGAGTGGTGGCCGGCGAGCCGATGCACATTCCGGTATATCTGAAGCCGACAAAGGAAGAATTCGAGTTGATGTCCGTATACGACCCCAACAAACTCGGATGGTATTATACGGAAATCGATCTCGGAGAAGTGGTATCCGCATCGGTCGGCGAGACCCAGGCAGACAACTGGCTCTTTCTTCCCCCTGTGAGTGTGGATGATGTTTCAAAGCTCTATACTTTCTCTCTCACCGCCTTCTCCTGGGGAGAATGGTATACCGAGGAATACCTTGAGGTCCTGCTATGCTCGTCACCATCTCCGGAGAGCGTGATTTCCACGGTAATCGGGGAATTCAACGCCAACGAGACCCCGACCGACTATTCCGGCCTGATCCAGGTTCCCGAACCCGGCACATACTATGTGGCCCTCCACTGCACATCCGCACCCTGGCAGCTCGGTGTCGTGGCGAAAGACTTCCGCATCGACGACGACAATATCCTCGCCACATCTCCCGAAGCCCCCTCGGATATCGAGGCAAAGGCGGATGAGAAAGGCGCTCTCGAGGCGACTGTAAGCTTTGACATGCCTACCACGAGGATAAACGGAGAGATACTTCCCGAAGACACCGAACTGACGGCGACGGTGGCTTCCGCAACCTCCACCTCCTCTGCAACCGGCAGACCGGGTGAGCATGTCTCGGTGAAAGTGGCCACGGAGCAGGGCGACAACTGGATTACAGTGACCGCGTCAGACGGCACGGCCGACGGCCGTCCGGCCAAGGTGCAGGTATACACCGGCGTGTCGATACCGGGGGATGTCACCTCACTGAAAGCAGAGACCTCAGCCGACATGATGAGCGTTCATCTGGAATGGAACCGCCCCGAGACGGGTATCGACGGCGGCTACATTAATCCGGAGGATGTCACATACGACATTTACCGCTACGAGCAGAATTTCATCGGTTGGGACTGGCAGATATACGCGCAGGATATAAAGGAAACGGAATTTGTCTACACTGCAGCCGAGGATGAGATCCAGAACGTGGTACAGCTTGCGGTAACCACCAAAAACGCAGCCGGCACCTCCGGCAACATGGTGGCCGCATCGGCCCTCGTGGGGGCGCCCTACATATTGCCTGTAAGCGAGGACTTCGAAAATCCATACGAAATGTCGTTCGATCCCTGGATTCCCTATTATCCGACGGCCGAATATCAGAACCAGGTATGGCAGATTACTTATCTCGACTACTTCGATTTCGACATGATGACCGGCACGATCGGACTTCTCGGAACATCATACGCCGACAATTGTCTCAGCATGCTTGGGTTCCCGCGATTCTCCACAGCAGGCTGCGGCGATGTTGCAGTCACCCTGACCATCCTCAACGGGCCGAATATGCCGGAGATAACTCTCAGCGGCGAGTATTACGGATCTGAAATGTTTGAAATAGGCAGCATAAAAGCATCCGAAACAAAAGGAATGTCAACATATACCTTCAATCTTCCTTCCGAGCTTCTTGGCAAGGACTGGGTACAGATATATCTTAATGTCGATTTCTCGACATACGGACAGATTGTATATGTGGAGGACGTCGATATCCGTGACACCGGCACCGGCATCAGGCTTCCCGAAGGAAAGGCGTATGTCGCAGGAGGATATGGAGAAATCAAGTTCGGCAATCTCGATGGAGAAAAATGCCTGATAACAACTCCCGACGGACGCATCCGCTTCAACGGAATCATAGACAGCGCATCAGTCCCGGCTGAAAGCGGCATGTATATTGTCAACGTCGGATCCATGACAACAAAAGTGCTGGTGCGTTGACACACTGCGGCACATACCGCAACGTGCAAACCGCAAAAAAACAGCTGTCCCCGCTTCCCTATCCGGAAGCGGGGACTTTCCTTTCAGTCTTTATTTAAGCCGAACCGTCATCAGTTCGTGAGATTTTTGCTACCTTTGCAGCCGTTTTCAAAAAATAGAGGATATGAACGACATTCTTTCATTCATTCTGGAGGTGATCGGGACAGTGGCCTGCGCCATAAGCGGCATACGCCTTGCCGCCCATAAGAAGTTCGACTGGTTCGGAGCCTACGTCGTAGGTCTGGTGACCGCAATCGGGGGCGGAACGCTGCGCGACCTGCTTCTGGGCATACCGGTGTTCTGGATGCACAACTGGTGGTATCTCGCCGTCACGGGAATCTCCATGGCCACAGTCATCGTGTTCCGCAAACTTCTTGTGAGCCACAACCGCATGCTCTTCACCTTCGACAGCATCGGCCTGGCCATGTTCTGCGTGATCGGCATCGACAAGACCCTGGCCATCGACTTCCCGATGTGGGTCGCGCTGATAATGGGCATGATAACGGGGGCTTTCGGAGGAGTGCTGCGCGACATACTCATCAACGAGGTGCCGCTTATATTCCGCAAGGACATATACGCCACGGCGTGTCTGGCCGGAGGATTCCTGTACTGGCTTTTCCGCGAGACCGGCTGCCCGGCATACGTCAGCCAAATAAGCTCCGCGCTCACCATCATCCTGATCCGCGTCCTGACCCTTAAATACAATCTATCATTGCCCGTGCTGGCTCCCAATGATAAGAAGACCGACAAACCGGCCAATCGCGCCGATTGAGCAGTCCTGCATGAAACTGACACGCAACAGAGCAGGCGAGGAGAGAAACAACAAACAAATGGGGCGACGCGTCAGGCGTCGCCCCATTCTTCTTAAATCGTTTGTATCGAGGGAGTATTACCTCACTTCGATCTTATGGCCGACACGTCCATCAGACGTATTGAGCACGACGACATATACTCCCGGCACGATACGCCCAAGAGATATCCGGCCCTCACTGCAATCTGCCGTAGAAGAGATTCTGACGCCAGCGGTGTCATATACCTCGGCAAGGCAGACCGAGCCATTGTAATCCCTGAGGACAAGCGTTCCGTTTTCCACTGTGATTCCATATGAACCGCAGTCTACAACTGACACCGTTGTAGCGGTTGTATCAAACATATACGGACTTCCGAGTGAACCGGCCGGCTCCTCTGCAAACGTCAGAGTCTGGGCCAGAAGAGACTCCATATGGCTGACATTGGAATAGAGACGGAAGCTGATTTCGTCTCCGGGATTTCCGAAGACACTGATCATCATATATCCATCAACCGCGACGCCCACACCACGGCATTCGTCACCGCAGAATGCCGCAATCTCATAATCATCAACTGACTCATTGACTCCACCACGCGACACACGACCTATCACCGGCATCACCGAGGGATAACGACGGCTCTCCACCGTCCATCCGTTGACATCGCTTCTTTTCACGATATTATCAACAACATCCGTAACCGAACGGCGTATGCCGTAGACAAACTCCTTGTCGCCACCGCTCAGATACATGTAGCCACAGCCGGGCTCAAGTTCCTGAAGACTGCCTTTCCACAGACCGTCTGCATCGGCTTGCGCGAAACCCTCACGACCAACTATCATGTCACCCTCCTCGGCCTCGAGGCCTGCGAATGCGTCAGAAAGCGGAAGTCTGCCAAAGTCAAGCGGGCAACCGATCCAGTTCCAACCTTTACCCAATGTCACGGGGACATAGGGATCGAACGATATGCCGTTCACAGATGCCGTGACAGTATCGGCCGATGCAAACACCTTATAGGCGACAAGAGGACTGAGGCTTTCCAGAGATCCAACAAGACCGTACTGCGGGTCGCGGATCACTTCCTGCGACTGCGAGACCATACGGCTGATGCCGTCGCTCATAAAATTGTCAAGAGGCACCTCTGTCTCCACATTATGCGAAATCCAGCTCCAACCTCCGCCGAGGTCATACTCAAGGTTTGTCTTCATGAGTTCATAAGACAGACCAACGGTATCCGAACAGTATCCTTTGAATATGGCCACAGCCTTGACAGTGACACTGTCTCCGGGAAGTGTAAACGGCTCCTTGTATGGTGTCGAGTCAGCAGTAGGATCGGTTCCATCAAGAGTATAGTATACTGTAGCGCCAGCAGTCCCTGTAGAAAGGTCCACTCTGGAGGAACGGTACAGGCCCTCTTCCGGTTTTATGGAGGATACAGGATTGCAGACCCAGACGGGATGGATACCGACATTGAACGTATCGGGAGCATCCGAAGCAACGGCGCGGAGATACGCGCTGAATGGTCTGACTGCATTGACGGAATCCGCAACGGCACGTCCGAAGGATATGCCATTGTCGTCAAGCGTATAAATATCGTTATCTGTCACGGAGCCGTCAAAACTGCCTAATAGTACGAAATCGCTGCCGTCAGCCCTTATATCCTCAGGAGAGGGAGTGAAAGGCACGTCATAGACAGACTCCCCGGATGTGGAGCGGCCTTTGGCGATAAACCTGACGGGTATGGAATCGAACGGAGCGCATATGCTTGCCATATACGGGCGGTTGGCCTCGATGTTGTCACTCGGAGTCAAAGTTTCTCCGGAAGCGTCTGAGAACGACAGCAGGCCAAGGGGATTCCCGCCGCGAGGT
The DNA here is from genome assembly GCA_002493515.1 of Porphyromonadaceae bacterium UBA7087. Taxonomy (GTDB): domain Bacteria; phylum Bacteroidota; class Bacteroidia; order Bacteroidales; family Muribaculaceae; genus Lepagella. The sequence goes on from DKYZ01000105.1 coordinate 8,080, forward strand.
GTAAACTCCTTTACATATTCAACTGTATCGGGAGTGAACGGAAGCACTATGCCTTTCCAGAGATCATTATCATCTCTCGTACTTCCGGAGAAATTCATCTCAAGTGAGATGGAATGCTCACCAAGGCTGAAACTTGCCGGGGCATTGAAGGGACAGTCTCCGTCAAGCACTATGTCAGATGCGGCAACACGTGTGCCGTTGGCATTGATAATTACGTTGGCTGTAGATTCTACAGCGGATGCGAGACTTTCCGACAGATATATGAGACAGTTCGGATTGAGGCCGCGGAATGATGACTCCGCAATACCTGATGCAACCGGAGCATCAAGACCTGACATGGCCGCAGGCTCTGCCCCGCTCTCGCCCAGAAGGGTAACGCTTGTGATTGAGGAACATCCGTCGAAAGCACCCTCTCCTATCGAATTAACGCCGGGAAGCGTGACAGACTCAAGTCCGGAACATCCGGAGAAAGCACCTGATCCGATTGCCGTCACATTCTCGGGAATCACCACACTTCTGAGATTCTCCATATCGGCAAAAGCATTGTCAGGAATGGACTCATTGGTCATTTCCGACAGGTCGACAGTCTCAAGCGACTCGAATTTCTCGCGTATCTCACGGAATGTATCCTCATCAATCTCGCCGCTGAGCCCTATATCGGTAAGGAGAGAAGCGTCATCATCGCTTATCATGTCCACTTCCCCGGATGTTATAACATCTCCATTCTCCACCACAAGGTCAGCCGTCACATCAATCTTTACATCACCCTGGAGATTACTTATCGTATATACTCCATTCTCGTCCGGCACGAGCATTGTCTCAATCTCCTCAAACCTCGGATCTGCACCGAAGGAGATGACATTACGGCTCACACACCTGACCTTAGGCTCCACATTGGCAGCAGAAGACATCACCTTGAACTTATAGTCTTCCCCTTCCTTGAAAAGATTGCAGTAAGCAGTGGATCCAGGTACAAACAGACTCATATCAGCGCTGCGCCAGATATTGCCCTCGTCAAGATTCACAAACTCTGTACTGAGGCCGGCGGCACAGTTGATGGAGACAGGATAATGGAAGACCACATTTATGACATGGTTCTGTGGATACCTTATGCTTCCAGGCTGATAAGACGGATCAAAAACCACCGAATGCTGGCCGTAACATACATACGAGGATGTCATTGTAACATCCTTCTCATTGTCATAAAGCTTGAACGCCACTCCCGGCCGATATGTCGGATTCTCCTTGGTGGATGTAGGCTTGAAGTTCGGCAGACCTATAGTGACCTGCACTTTCTGGCCGGCAACCTCGATATTTGTCAAATTGGAATAATATCCATTATAACTGAACGTACGTTCCGGATCGATCTGGATATTGTAATAGACCTTGGATGTGGCCTGAGCCAATCCGCTCCACCAGGCAGCTCCATTGTAATAGCTTTCCGCTCCGGGGGGAACCTCCAGCGTGATATTGGAGCAATCCGACGGGAAGGGACTCATACTGCCCGTATGGGGAGGCTGGGTGCCCTGACATATGATTTTTTTCAGGCCCGTGCATGACGAGAACGCACCCGAGCCGAGATAGATTACTGTAGCCGGAATAGAAACCTCCTCAAGAGAGACACAGCGGTTGAAGGCATTCTCCCGGATACTCACAAGACCGGACGGAAGAATGATTGTCCTAAGCGCCGTGATGACACCGGCATTCTCAGAAGCAAAAGCATTGGAGGGAATGGCGTCGGCGAGATCAACGACACCCTTGATCGTGACATCGGCAAGGTCGAGGTCGACAATCGTGGAGGCATGACTGCGGAAAGCATCAAAATCCTCGCTTCTCATCACACCGGTCACTTTCAGACGGGCAGGACACTGCTCTATCTTGGACGCCAGCTCTCCCTCACGCACGTTCACTACCGTATAGGAGTTCTCCCCCTGGGGTTTGACCTGTATTGCGATGTCCAGATCCTCAACCACGGCAGGTATCGACAGTTTGCCTATGGCTGCGTCAACCACCTTGTTGATACCGTTCACAGATATTTCTACACGGTCGGCAACCGACACCGGAGTCACCCTGAGGGAGAACGGCATACCCCTAACCACCTGTGAGGCACCCCCCTCTATCACGGCGCCCTCCACTTTCTGTGGCATATTTACATTGTGGTATACAACCCGGTTGCCTATCGCCGATATGCAGTCGGCAACCGTATCGCTGTCTGCCTTGACAGGATTCCAGGTGTTTCTATTGGATGAGGTGACGATACGGATAAGGTTCCCCTCGCGTACAGAGGCGTCTTTCACCTGACATACAAAATCGCACGGCAGATTACCGAAATTGAAAGAACTGTTGGTAACAATTGGTGAAATAAGCTCCTTGATACGGCCATCCTTATCTGTAAGGGCGGCGCAATAGAACTTTGCTGCGTCATCGGCTGCTATCGCCAGGGCATTAGCCCTGATAGTAAACGATTTTCCGGGAACAACATTCACAACATCCGTGACAAGGCCTATGCCACCGGCTGCACCGGTTATTTTCCACGGAGAATCATAACTCGGCTCCTGGGGCTGGCGGAAATCCGCATGGATTAGAGTATTAGCATTTACAGCCACACTGTAGACTCCATTCGAGCCTGGATAAAGGCGTGTGTTGTTGGCATACATCTCCATGGTGGCGTCTCCGTGGGAATCGTCGGTCTCAACCCGGAACTCATAACTCGAGCCTGGGGCTACCTGCGAGGATTCTGTAATCTGGGTGAACTTCACCCCGGGCATTTCCTGGATGATGACATTATAATGAGAGACAGGCTCGGGATTCTCCTCCACCTTTTCACTGAAATCTTTCCAGTATTCCTTGCCCTCATAGGCGGCAAGCGCACCGACCGGCACTACAAGCCTCTTTCTGGGAGTGCCTTCAAAAACACACCAGTTGACCCATGACGGAGAGGAGCGGCGCACCGTCACTTCCTGCAGTCCACTGCATCCAAGAAAGATATTGTATTCGTATGTTGCCACCGAGGCCGGAATCTCGATAGCGGTCAGACCGCTGTAACTGAAACATCCGCTCTTGAACGTATTTACGTTCTTAGGAAGTATGATCTGCCGGAGTGATCCGCATTTGGAGAAAGCCTTGGCGGGAATGGCATTGGCAGGACTTGCTCCGTTGGCCACAATGTTCACCCCGGAGATATCAATACGCGTAAGCTTCATGCGGTCGCGCATGAACGCGAAGTCTGTGGCGTCTATCGTGCCGTAGAGTGTAAGATCGGTTATAGAGCCGCTGTCAGCTTCGCCAATCAGCTTCGACAGCTGTCCGGCCTGTACCCAGAGATTTCGTTTAGACACCACATCAGAAGCGTTCTGCACAATTACAGCGATATCCTGACTTGCGTTCACGTTGGCCATACGGTAGGTATGGTCTGCACCCGGAGTCAGGATATAGCCGTTGGCCTTTACCGTCACCACTTTTTCCGCAGATGACGGAATCACTTGGAACGAGAAATCTCGTCCTTTTATAACCTTGTTGTCGGCATATGATATCTCGGCATCCTCCACTACAGGCATATTGATGTCGAAATAAGGAATTACGTTGCCCTTCGCCGCAATCTCTCCAATGGTAAGCAGGTCGCTGGCCACAGGAAGCCAAGTCTCGGCAGAGCTGTCTTTCGTGACTATTCTGACCACATCGCCGTCACTGATGACGGCGTCAGAAGGTACGGTACATGTAAAATCCGTATATCTCGCTATCTGGAGAGACGGCAGACTGAAATTTTTCCCGGGGGCAAGAAGCGTTTTGAATTCTCCCTCGGCAGAATAAAGAGCTACGGAGATACTCCCGGAAAAATTGCTGTTTGCAATGTTCTTCAAAGCCCCGGCCCTCACTGTGAAAGATGTTCCCGGCTCAAGATCGGTCACGTCTGCCGTCATACCGACCTGACCCTCATCGTTTGTAAGATGTACCTGTGACCACACCGTGGCGGAAGTCGCCGGCCTGATATTGTAGACAATCGTCGTGAGATCGTTGAAACTGTGGGTAGTGCTTACCGTCGGATTCAGGGCGTCTGACGCATAGTAACCGTCGGCAGAGCCTCCCCATCCCCAGTTGATATGCAGATATGGAGTATCGCCTCTGAACTCGTAGCCGTCGCATACGAAAGCATGGCCTGCTGAGACATCCTGTCCGCTATAGAGCACAGGACGCCCCTCGTCGATCTCGTTGACTATGATCGCATCCCATGACGCACGGTCAAGCTCACTGCCTTTCTTATAGGAGACTCCGGCGTCATAGCCGAACATATCCACAAGCGCAGCAGGCACCTTGACCTCGAATGCGCTTGAGCTCGACATACCGAAATCGGTACCTATGGCTATGGCGGCATCCGCAACAAGAGCCGCTACGGCATCTGCCTCGGCTGCAGAATATCCGCTGCGGTAGTTGTCCTCGCGCATAGCATCCCATGCGTAAGCCGACGCGTCGCCCTCTTTCACTAACGAAGCAGGACGGGACGCCGGATATTCATGATATTTCAGAATCTCAGCCAACGCCGTTCCCACACACCCGACAAGCCTACGGTTGGGAATCATGTTGTTGAACGGGGCTTCCTGACTCCACTTAGGCGTGGACAGAAGCTTTCCGCCTGAACGGGCGGCCAGTGAAGGCGTCTTCCGGAAAGGAGTGGAATTCCGCAGCTCCGTATTGACGCGCAGCAGACCGGCCACATTCCCCGGGATGCTCTCAGTCTCCCATGTGGCAGTATAGGAATAACCGATCACAGGAACCGCATTGTTGTCAGCCGACACTATGACGAAGCCAACGCCGTCGGTTGCATTAAAAACGTAATAGACCGGCACAGACGCCTGACTCTCGGTATGGACCAAAGTCCATACCGCAGCATCTGCCAGACGGGGCTGACTGCCGGAACTGAAGAAATCGGCGGCAGCGTCCTTCGCCTGCTCTGGGGTCAATATACTGCCCCGGGCCACTCCCGGTGACAGCATAAATGCTGCTGCAAGCAGCATGTGCAAGATGTGTTTAAGCATAAATACCGTTGTAGTTTTTTGTTGTCTTAATTCATTTGGATTCATATCCTTATTTTCTTTCCGTTTATGATATAAATACCCTTGGAAAGACGTTCTGACGCCTCCCGGATTGTCACATCTCTGAGCAGCAATACGCCATTCATTTTGTAAACGGTCAATGAAGCGTCCTCATCCTTAAAGACATTGGTCAGAACCGAGGTTACCGATGTCGTTCCATGAATCTCCACATCATGGGCGGGCATTGTCTCAGGCACCTCCTCGATCCATCCGTCGAATTTACGGTCAGCGGGCACGCTGGGCTCGGGAATCTCGACAGGAGCGCCCATTTCAAGTTCGGTCTCAAAGTATACCTCATTATCAAGATATACCGTAAGTCTGTATATGTTGACGGTGAAATATCCGGTGACCTCAACGTCGTGCGCAGGCATCGTCGCGGGAACACCGGACCACCCGCTGAACGTGTGGCCCTCCCGCTCCGGCGACGCCTCGGCAACAACCTCGGCGCCGTAGGCCACCTCAAAGCTCCTGTACTCCTCCCCGTCAAGGACGTAGGTCAGGCGGTAGGCGTTCACGCTGAACGACCCCGTGACCTCAACGTCGTGCGCAGGCATCGTCGAGGGAACACCGGACCACCCGCTGAACGTGTGGCCCTCCCGCTCCGGGGACGCCTCGGCAACAACCTCGGCGCCGTAGGGAACATCAAAGGCCCTGTACTCCTCCCCGTCGAGAAGGTAGGTCAGGCGGTAGGCGTTCACGCTGAACGAGCCGGTGACCTCCACGTCGTGGGCCGGCATCGTCGAGGGAACACCGGACCACCCGCTGAA
>DKYZ01000050.1:0-4736 GCA_002493515.1 Porphyromonadaceae bacterium UBA7087
CACACTCAGTGAAACACTACCTTTCGCGCCCACGGATTTAGGGTATGTCTGGGAATCCGGATTATACATCCCGGAGAACAGGGTGGTCTCGTCTCTCGGCTGCAGAGAAAAGTCGTAGAGAAGTTCCCATCCTCCCCGGACTATCGTAGTCATAGAAGAATACTTTCTCTCCCTCACAGAGGATGACCGCCTCAAGAGTTCTTTCTCCGTTTTCATCGGTGCAGAAGAGCGTAAGGGCATCCTGTTCTTCCGTTTCGGGATATGCCCCGTCTTCAAGAGTATATACAATTGTTTTCTGGGAGGCCGGGTCGTAACCCACCTTGACCGTCCATTGCGTCCCCAGCTTGAAATGATTGGTCGCGAAGGCAGCCGACGGCATCAGGATTGCCGCGATAGCCAGCAGTGGAATCTTTTTTTCATATGTCTGCGGTTTGAAGTGGTTAATGGCAATGTTTATTATGGAGTGCCTGTTGTTTTTCTCAAGAAGAATGGGTGACTCCCTTTACCATAGTCCTGAGGAAGATAATTCGGCCGTAGAATCTTTCGTTGCAAAGTTAATATAAATTTTAGTAAATTGCAACTTTTTTGCACGTAAATTTGTTTTTTGCTAAGTGTTTGAATATCAGCATGTAAGCTGCTGGTGTTTTATTTGTTGTTGTTCGTCAGGTTGGCTGCAGTTAGCGAATAAGGAGATTTAAGGGTACAGGGGCTATCCAACAGACGGCTTGGCACCTGACACTGTCAAAATATGGAAGAAGGGTGATTTAAGGCGGTTTCAAACGTTTGCAGAAAAATTTTTGAAAAATAATGTGCCAAAAATTTGGCATTGCCAATAATTTGTACTATCTTTGCAGAGATAAGCTCTCTCAGCCTATGAAACGTGTGACAATAAAAGATATCGCAAGCCACTTGTGCATCTCCGTATCGACAGTGTCGAGGGCGTTGGCCGACGACAGAAACATACGGAAGGAGACTCGTGAACTTATCTTCCGCACAGCAAAGGAGTTAGGCTATCAGCGTAACCCCCTTGCTGCAAGTCTGCGCAGCGGAAGGACCAATACAGTAGGGGTGCTTGTGAACGAGATGGTGTCCCCATTCGCGTCGCAGGTTATCCAGGGCATCCAGAATATTATGCACTTCAACGGCATAAGCATTCTGATATGCAATTCCGACAATGACCCCGATCAGGAGCGTAGAAATATCCAGATTATGGAGAATTCCCTGGTTGACGGTATCATTGTGTCATTATGCCACACTGGGCAGAACATCGACGAGCTCAAGCGTCTTCAGGGACGCGGAGTGCCCATGGTGTTCTTCGATCATTCCCCTGCGGGAATGACCGCTCCCAAAGTCGTGGCAAACAATTACGACAAGGCCTTCTACCTCACCGACAACCTGATCCTGTCGGGGCGCCGACACATAGTCCATATCAAAGGACCTGAGGTAATGGCAGACCTTGCCGACATCCATAACGCTTACCGCGACTGCCTGTGCAAGCATAGGATTCCTTACGACCGCGACCTTGTGATAGAGGCATCGGCATCGCCCGACGAAGGACGCCGTGTAGCCGAGCATCTGCTTGACTCCGGAATCAGCTTCGACGCCGTCTTCGCATGCCACGACCTCATCGCTATCGGAGTGATGAACCGTCTGCATGACGCCGGGCTGAGGATTCCCGAGGATGTGGCGGTGGCCGGATTTTCCGGTTCACAGCTCTCGAAACTCGTATATCCTCCGCTCACCACCGTAGAGCCGCCCCTGTGTGAGATGGGGGAGGAGGCCGCACGCCTGCTCCTCGAGCAGATAAGGCATCCCGGCGCGGAATCGAGAAACGTGACCGTAGACGCAAAGATAAAACTGCGCAAATCCTCACATGCGGAGGCTTCCGCCCCGCATGTGGAAGAAAAAGAATAACAAAACCTGATCCTATATCAAGACTTCCTGCGCCGCGCCGGCTTTTTCGGCGCGGCGTCTTGTTTTTGCATGATCTCGCGCGCCTCCTCTGCCGTGAGCGTCCTGGGATCGATGGTCTTGGCAAGCTTATAGTTTACCGCCTTCTTCGCCCCCTCGGGCTTGTAGGCCAGATACGGGCCGAAACGGCCGTTGAGCGCCTGAAGACCGGGAATCTCCTCGAAATTCTTTATCAGCTTGTTGGCCTCCGCCTCCCTCTTCTTGTCGATCAGCGCGATTGCCTCCTCGAGGGTAATCGACGCCGGAGAGATATCCTTGGGTATGGAGACAAAGAGCTTTCCGAATTTTATGTATGGACCGAAGCGTCCCGAAGAGGCCGCCACCTCCGTGCCCTCGTATTCGCCGAGATTGCGCGGCAGCTCAAAAAGCTTCAGTGCCTGCTCCAGGGTAATCTCGCTCATGCCCACGCCTTCCGGCAGGCTGGCGAAGAGAGGCTTCTCCTCATCCGTGGCCTCTCCGACCTGCACCAGCGGCCCGAAGCGGCCGATTTTCACCGAAACGGGACGGCCACTCTTGGGATCTGTGCCGAGCACCCGCTCCCCGACCTTATGCTCCATCCTCAGAGTGTTGATTTTCTCTATTCCAGGATGGAAACCGCTGTAGAAATCGCATATCTCGTCTTTCCAGCCCAGACGCCCCTCGGCGATGTCGTCAAACTTCTCCTCGACCTTGGCAGTGAAGTTATAGTCGAGTATATCGGGGAAATACTGTGTCAGGAAGTCGTTCACCACCATGCCGACGTCGGTCGGCACGAGACGCCGCTTCTCGCTGCCGGTATTTTCCGAAAGCCTTTCGCGGCTTATATTGCCGTCGCGCAGTGTCAGCGATACATATTCGCGGGGCTCGCCCTCCTTCTCGCCACGCTTCACATAGTCGCGCGCCTGGATGGTGGAGATTGTCGGCGCATACGTCGACGGGCGTCCGATGCCGAGGTCTTCCATCTTCTTCACCAGCGACGCTTCCGAATATCTTGCCGGAGCCTGCGTGAATCTTTCCGTGGCCTGGATCTCGCCCGGCGACAGCGTCTCCCCCTTGGAGAGAGAGGGAAGGATGGGAGCGTCCTGGCTCTTGTCGGCGCGGTATACTTTCAGGAAACCGTCGAACTTGAGCACTTCCCCCTCGGCCTGGAAAGTATACGCCGAATCAGCCTCCACGGCAGATGTCTTCGTTGAGCCTTCGGCCGTCGCCTCAATGTCTACATCCGTTTTCTCAAGCTGGGCGTCAGCCATCTGCGAGGCGACCGTCCTGCGCCAGATGAGGTCATACAGTTTCTGCTCCTGGGCCGTGCCTTCGATCGTGCGGTTGGCGACGTAGGTCGGGCGTATCGCCTCATGGGCCTCCTGCGCTCCCTTGGAATGGGTGTGGTAGTGGCGTGTCTGCGAGTAACCGGCTCCCATCTGGGAGTTGACCAGGCCCGCTATGTCCTTTAGCGCCAGCTCCGAGAGATTGGTGGAGTCGGTACGCATATAGGTTATCTTTCCGTCCTCATACAGCTTTTGTGCGATCATCATGGTCTGGTTGACGGAGAATCCGAGCCTCCGTGATGCCTCCTGCTGAAGCGTGGATGTGGTGAAGGGGGGCTGCGGCGAGCGTTTCACCGGGCGAACGCTCACGTCCTTGACCGAGAAACGCGCCGTGGAGCAGAAATCGAGATATTCCCTCGCGCTCTTCTCGTCGGGAAGACGCCTGTCGAGCTCAGCCTTCAGGGATTCTCCTCCGGGGAGGGAGAAAGCGGCTGTGACACGGAAATATGGCTCGGGCGTGAAGGCGTCAATCTCCTTCTCGCGCTCGCATATCAGCCTTACGGCCACGCTCTGCACGCGTCCGGCCGACAAGGCGGGCTTTATCTTGCGCCAGAGCACCGGGCTCAGCTCGAAGCCGACGATGCGGTCGAGCACGCGGCGCGCCTGCTGGGCGTCGACGCGGTCGATGTCGATTGAGCGCGGGTTCTCGATGGCATGCATGATGGCCGGCTTGGTTATCTCGTGGAATACAATTCGCCGCGCCTTGTCGGGCGTAAGGCCGAGCACCTCATACAGATGCCAGGCGATAGCCTCCCCCTCGCGGTCCTCATCGGAAGCGAGCCACACCATGGATGCCTCCCCGGCGGCTTTCCGCAGCTTCCTTACAAGCTCCTTCTTGTCGTCGGGTATTTCGTAGACAGGAGTAAAACCTCCCTTGAGGTCGATGCTCAGGTCTTTTTTCTGGAGATCGCGTATATGCCCGTAGCTCGACATGACAGTATAGTCGGGCCCGAGGAACTTCTCAATGGTCTTGGCTTTCGCCGGAGACTCCACTATAACGAGATTTTTCATTATTAGAACAGTAAGAGTGCGCCGCGGGGCTGCGGGAAGCTTTCAAACCCGGAAACCCCGTTGCTCGATTTTGGCGCAAAATTAATATTTTTTTTGATTAACGCATAATTAAGGCGTAATGTTTCTTGGAAAAGGTGTCGCGTTCGGGTCGGAAAGAGGCCCGAGGCGTCGTGTATGCGGGCTGCGCCCGCGCTTATTAAAGAACGCGCGCGTATGTTTCATCAGTTCAAAAAAAATGCTTAACTTTGTAGCCTGAAATGAAAAATAAGACAACCCACAAGATATGGTAAACGAAGAAGACGAGAAAAACTATGGCGCCGGCAATATCCAGGTGCTGGAGGGGCTGGAGGCTGTGAGGAAGCGTCCGGCGATGTATATCGGCGATATATCCGGCCGGGGACTTCACCATCTGGTGTATGAGGTGGTCGACAACTCCATCGACGAGGCCCT
>DKYZ01000050.1:5027-13968 GCA_002493515.1 Porphyromonadaceae bacterium UBA7087
CAACTCCATCGACGAGGCCCTGGCGGGCTTCGCCACCCATATAGAAGTGACTATACTTGAAGACAACTCGATAAAGGTGGTCGACAATGGCCGAGGCATCCCTGTCGACATTCACGAGAAGATGGGCAAGTCAGCCCTGGAGGTCGTGCTGACGGTGCTTCACGCCGGCGGTAAGTTCGACAAGGGTTCCTACAAGGTTTCCGGCGGTCTTCACGGAGTGGGCGTGAGCTGCGTCAACGCCCTTTCCGACTATCTGCGCGCCGAGATCCACCGCGACGGCAAGATTTACATGCAGGAATACTCCTACGGCAAGCCCAAGGCGGATGTATGCGTCGTGGGGACTACCGACCATACCGGCACCACCATCGTGTTTCATCCGGACTCTTCGATATTTACCGAGACCATCTACGACTACGAGACGCTTGCCAACCGTCTGCGCGACCTGGCGTATCTCAACGCCGGCATAACGCTTACGCTCACCGACGAGCGCGAGCGTGACGAACAGGGCAAGCCGCGCTCGGAGAAATTCCACAGCGACGAGGGCCTCAAGCAGTTCGTCAGGTATCTCGACCAGGGCAAGGAGCCTCTCATCGACGACATCATCCATCTCAACACGGTGAAGAACGGCGTGCCGGTGGAGGTGGCCCTTACCTACAACACATCCTTCAGCGAGAATATCTTCTCCTACGTCAACAATATCAACACCATCGAGGGCGGTACCCACCTCACTGGCTTCCGCCGCGGCCTGACCTCGACCCTCAAGAAATATGCCGATGACAACAACCTTCTCGACAAGCTCAAGATAGAGCTCTCGAAAGAGGACTTCCGCGACGGTCTCACGGCCGTTGTATCGGTGAAGGTGCAGGAGCCCCAGTTCGAGGGTCAGACCAAGACCAAGCTCGGCAACAACGAGGTCTCGGGCGTGGTGCAGACCGCCGTCAGCGAGACGCTGCGCAATTATCTTGAGGAGCATCCCAAGCAGGCGCGGGCCATCGTCGACAAGGTGATGCTCGCCGCGCAGGCGCGTCATGCCGCCTACAACGCCCGCATGAAGGTGCAGCGCAAGTCGCCTCTCTCGGGAGCGGGGCTTCCGGGCAAGCTCGCCGATTGCAAGAGCCGCGACGCGGCGGCATGTGAGCTCTTCCTCGTGGAGGGTGACTCCGCAGGCGGCTCGGCAAAGCAGGGCCGCAATCCGAATTTCCAGGCCATACTTCCGCTCAGGGGAAAGATTCTGAATGTGGAGAAGGCCATGGACCACAAGGTGTTTGAGTCGGAGGAGATAGTGAATATGTTCAAGGCCCTTGGCGTCACAATCGGCACCGAGGAGGATTCCAAGGCTCCCAACATGACGAAACTGCGCTATCACAAGATAATCATCATGACCGATGCCGATGTCGACGGCGCTCATATCGCCACGCTGCTGATGACATTCTTCTTCCGCCGCATACGCCCCATAATCGAGAACGGCTATCTCTATATCGCCACTCCGCCGCTCTACAAGTGCACCACCAAAGGCAAGAACAAGATACAGGAGTATGCCTGGGACGAGCAGCAGGTGCAGCGCTTTGTCGATGTCCACTGCGACGGAGACCGCAACAAGATGGTGCTCCAGCGCTACAAAGGTCTCGGTGAGATGAATCCCGAGCAGCTTTGGGAGACCACCATGGACCCGGAGAACCGTATGCTCAAGAAGGTGAACCTCATCAACGCCGCCGAGGCTGACCGCACCTTCTCCGTGCTCATGGGCGAGGAGGTGGCGCCGCGCCGCGAGTTCATCGAGGCTCACGCGACGTATGCCAATATCGATGCCTGACAATATTGTCAATATTATCAATCAAAACAATATTTATTAAATGATGACCGAACAGACAGAAAACCCCGATTCCATTACGAAGGCCATATTCGACGCCTACGAATCGTTGACTCCCGTTCCGGGAATGTACAGGAAATTTGATGAACTATACCAGAAAGTCCGGGAGAAAGTCTCGGCAGACAGCCCGGAGTTGTCGGAGGCTGACCTGCTCGAGCGTATCGAGAGTCTTCCGGGAGCGTCTGTCAGGTCGGATTATCATCATGTGGCCAGCGGCGAGGATTTCGTGGCAGTGAGAATCCCTGGCGGCAATCCGGTGCCTGTGTTGTCGGAAGAGGCCCGCGCAGCCATAGCCGGCGATATACAGCGCATATTGAAGGCGATAGGAGAGTCAAAGCTGAATGCCTGGCACAACATCGCAGACCTGGGCAATATGCTCAAGCGGGGAGGATTCGATTTCAGGGAATATGGTTATTCCACACTCATGCCTCTGCTCAAGACTGTATTCGGCACAAAGATGGACAAGGTCATGGATGGCCGCATCCTGTGGGTGAAATTCCGTTTCGGGACAGAGGAGACAAAGACAGAAGTCTCGTCATCGCCACGTATTGAGAAGCGTTCTGAGAAAAGTTCTGAAAAGGGACAGCGTAATTCACGTGCCAGGTCCATGAGGCAGTTGTCCGCGAAGACGGAGAGTCCGGAGTTCCCGATGTTCGAGGGATTCATTCCCGGCGACACCGTCGAGATCACAGCTTTCGGAGTGACGAGGCGGGGCCGCATCAAGGCGTTTGGAAAGGATTATGTGGAGCTTTGCTCGGAATGCGGCAGAATGATACGTATCCGCAATACGGTGGTAGGCATTTTGGAATGCATATCGCGTAAGGAGGTCGAGCTTGTGGTGGAGCGTCCCGAGGTGGCTTCGGAAGATAAGGCGACGGCGACAGCGAAGACACCGGAAGGCGACGGCTGCGAGGTAAGGGAAGCCGTCGTGGAAGAGCCTGCAAAGGAGACTGTTCCCGAGGCTGCGGCACAGACTGATGTATATAAGGAAACAGAAAATGAGGCTGAAACTTCCGGCGAGGCTGTTTCTCCGGCACCGGAAGAACGCGCCGGGAATCAGGCGGAGGGACTTTATTCGCCTGCCTCGTCTATGCTTGGCGGCCCGAGGATACTCGGCAAGATAGATCTTTCGCGGGTCGATACGTTCAAGGATATCCAGCGGAGAAAGAACGCTTTCCTGACCAGCGAGGCCAATGAGCCTGTGGAGGCTGCCGACAAGCCTGAGGCTGAGGAACCCAAGCCGGTCCAGGTGGCGGAGGATGAGTTGCTTCCCGCCAACGGCACGCTGCTCTCCATAGGCCCGAAGTTCGGATGGGTCAAGCCGTTGGAGCAGTTAGACAGCAACATCTATATGCCGCTTTCGGAGATAGTGCGGCTCAACGGCGTCATTGACGCGCCGAAGGTAGGCGACGAGGTGATCTACAGTCTCGGGCAGAATGTCCATGGGAATGTGGCCGTGTGTGTCCACAAGCGTTGCAGCCGCCACGTCGTTGAGGAGCTGATAGAGCGCCTGGGCAAATACGACAGCCGTAAAGCGCAGCGTCTGCGCGAGCGGATTGCCGGCGCAGACGCTGAGGAATAGCGGATATGCATGAATCGAACGGCAACGGCGGGATAAGTTTTATCGGCTTATTCCGCCGTTATTGTCAGTAGGGATTCGCGGAGTCCGGGCGACGTGGTCTTCACATGGATTTCACCGGGGTCGCCGTCGCTCTGCACGATGAGCAGTGCCTTGCCGTAGAACGCCTTGCGGCTGTCGGCCTTGAAGGGTTCCAGGGAGATGGGCGAGCCGTTGTCGACGCCCGCGTTCTTTCCGGCTCCCTTCACGTCGAAATATATCTGGTTGTCTGCCCACGGGCAGGGATTGCCGTCCTTGTCAACCACCTGGACAGTGACATAGCTGAGGTCCTGGCCATCGGCGTCGATTACGTTTCTGTCGGCCTTGAGCATCAGGGCATAAGGCTCGGAAGCGGTGCGTACAGTGTCGCGCATCACCTCGCGGCCCTCCCTGCGGCTTACCGCCACCAGCTCTCCCGGCTCGAACGGCAGACGCCATGCCACGTGATAGCTTTTGCCGTCGGGAGTCCTGACCCCCTGCGACTTTCCGTTCAGGAAAAGCTCCACCTCGTCGGCGTTGTTGAAATAAGCCCATATGTCGACGTCCTCCCCCTCTTTCCAGTTCCAGTGCGGAAAGAGATGAAGCATATCCATATCCGGGCGCCACTGGCTCTGATACATGTAGTAGGAGTCCTTGGGAAATCCGGCCAGGTCCACGAGTCCGAAGTAGGAGCTTCTCGCCGGCCATCCGAAAGGTGTCGGCTCGCCGAGGTAGTCGAATCCGGTCCAGACAAACTGTCCCATGATGAAGTCGTTGTCCTGCACGTGGCGCATGGTTCCCTCGTGGGTGTTACCCCAGGGCACGTGGCAGTTGTCGTAGCTTGAGCAGGAGAAAGTGGGGTCGTCGAAAGGAATGTCCCAGCGTTTGGGCCATATGAACATGCTGTCGGAGGGCATGCGGTAATATCCGCGTGTCTGGAGCGCTGACACGCTCTCGGTCACCAGGAACGGCTTGCCGGGGAAATTGCGCGGCACGTCCCTGAACCAGTCGTCGTGGTAATTGAACCCGATGATGTCGAGGGCTCCGGAGCGGAAAAGGTGGTTGCCCGGGTCAGGCTCGTTGCAGCCGGCCGTGACGGGGCGTGTGGGGTCGAGCGCGCGGGTCATGTCGGCGAGTTTCCTTGTCAGGAGTGAGTTTACCGACAGGAAGTCGCTTTCGGCGGCGAGCATCTCCTTGCCGTGGCCGAAATTCAGTATGAGGTTGGCCTGTTCCAGCGAGAGGGTGTCGGCCTTGGCGTCGCTCCATTGCTCAAGCACCTCGTTGCCGATGCTCCACATGATGACCGAGGGGTGGTTGCGGTCGCGCCTCACCAGGTCGGTGAGGTCTCTCTCATGCCATTCGGGGAAATATCGGGCATAATCGTGGCTCGTCTTCTTTTTTCGCCACATGTCGAAAGTCTCGTCCATCACCATCAGCCCCATAGAGTCGCATAGCTCAAGCAGCTCCGGCGCCGGGGGATTGTGGGAGCTGCGTATTGCGTTCGCCCCCATATCCTTCATTATTCTCAGCTGGCGTGCTATCGCCGCCTTGTTGACGACGGCCCCGAGGGCTCCGGCGTCATGATGCAGGCAGACGCCGTTGATTTTCATGCGCTCCCCGTTGAGGGAGAAACCCTTTTCCGCATCAAAGTCCATATGGCGCAGACCGGTACGCACTTCATAGGTGTCTACTGTCTGTCCCTTTACCTCCACTTCGTTGACTACGGTGTAAAGTTCGGGCTTCTGTACTGTCCAGAGTTCGGGATTGGTGACGGTCAATGGCTGTTCTACAGTTGATGAGGCTCCGGCGGCCAGGCGCAGCGGCGACGAGGCAGTCGCCACGACATCTCCCCGGGGGGAGACCACATTGGTGGTCAGCGTGGCGTCCACCGTGTCTTTCCCCTTGTTGTCGATGTCGGTGATGACTGTCAGGCGGGCCTTGCCGGCGGACACTTCGTCCTGACGAACGAAGGTTCCCCAGAGGGCCACATGCACTGGATCGAGCACACGGAGCCACACATGGCGGTAGATTCCGCAGCCGCTGTACCAGCGCGAGTTGGGCTGCTCGGCGTTGTCGACGCGCACCGCCACAACGTTCTTGCCGGGTTTCAGCCAGGGGGTGAGGTCATAGCTGAATGAGGCGTAGCCATAGGGGCGTGTGCCGAGCTCATGCCCGTTGATATATACCGTGGCGTTCATGTAGGCGCCGTCGAAATCGATGTAGACCTGCCTGCCTTTCCAGCCGGAGGGCATTGTGAAGGTCTTGCGATACCATCCCACGCCGCCGGGAAGCGCACCCCCTCCGGTGCCGGAGGGATTGTCTTTGCTGAACCGTCCCTCTATCGCCCAGTCGTGGGGCAGATTGAGCTGCCGCCAGAAGGAGTCGTCAAATCCGGGCCGGGCCAACTCCGGAGAGTCTGTCAGCGAGAAGCGCCAGCCCTTGTCGAATGATATGGCGCGGCTGTCGGTGGCTGCCGCCGCGGTCAGCGTGGCGGCAACCACCGTCAGGAGAATGATGAATAATTTTCTTGCGGTCTTTCCCATCCCCTCAGATCTTCACGGATATCTTCTTGCCTGAATAGGTCACTTCCTGTCCCTTGGCGTCGCGTGAATAGCCCGTGGGAGTTGCCGGGGAGATTTTCACGATGTTGAATCTACGGGTCTTGAGCATTCCGGGGAACTCACCCTTGCGGTCGCCGATGGTCAGCGTGGAGGTGGCGTTGTCGAAGCTTACGGGAATCATGGCATACTGCCCCTTCTCGTAATTGTAGTTCACGTTCTCGTCCTCATAGATTGTGAACTCGCCGTTCCGGCCGGCATATACGTAGAGGTTGATGACGTCTGCAGGCTTCTGGTCGCTCCACTGCATCTCGGGGCCGAAGGGCACGATCGCGCCGGAGCGCACGTAGAGTGGAAGCTTCTCGTAGGGGGCGTCCTCCCTGAGAGTCTGTCCCCCTTCGGAGACCACCTTGCCGGTATAGAAGTCATACCAGGTCGCTCCCTTGGGGAAATAGACGTCGCGTGAGCGGGCTCCGTAGGTATAGACCGGAGCCACGAGGAATGCCGGGCCGAACATATACTCGTCCTGGATGCCGCGTGTGGCCTTGTCGGCGGTGAAGTCCATCACGACGGGGCGCATCACTGTGTAGTCGTCGAAATGGGTCATTCCGGCAAGGGAGTAGATGTAGGGCATCAGGTCGTAGCGGAGGTTGGTGTAATACACCACCGACTTATATGCGGGATGGCTCTCCGGAGCGATGTTGAATATCTCGCGGTATGGCCACTGTCCGTGGGCGCGGAAGAGGGGAGAGAAGGCTCCGAACTGATACCAGCGTGTGTTCAGCTCGCGCCATTCCTTCATGTCGGCGTTCTCGGCTCCGGTCTTGAGGTTCTCGGCCGCGGCCTTGACGTAGCGGTCCTCGACACAGAATCCGCCGATGTCCATAGTCCACCAGGGCACTCCGCTCATCGAGAAGTTGAGTCCGGCCGAAATCTGGGCCTTCATGTCTTCCCAGCGCGTGGCGATGTCGCCGCTCCAGGTGGCTGTGGAGTAACGCTGCTGTCCGGCGAATCCGGAGCGGGTGAGCAGGAAGACGCGTTTGTCGTGGTCCACGCCGCGCTGCCCGTTGTAGATTGCGTCGGCGTTCTCGAGGGCATAGGCATTGAAATATTTGGTGGAGGGGCCGAGTGCTGTCGGCGTTATGAGGTCCTTGCGGTACTGGATGTCGGTGCAGTCGCGGATGTTGGGCTCCGAGGCGTCCATCCACCAGGCATCTATTCCGAGCGGCATGTAATGGTCGTTGATCTGGCTCCAGAAGTGCTTGCGCGCTCCGGGGTCGTATGCGTCGTAGAAGGAGCTGAGATAGCCGGGGCCTACCCAGTCGCGTATGCTGTCCTGGATGGGGAGCCTGTACATCCATCCTTTGGCGTCGAATTCCTTGTAGTGGTCGGTGGTGACGTAGAACTTCGGCCATACCGAAATCATCAGGCGTCCGTGCATGTCGTGGATTGAGTCTACCATCCCCTTGGGGTCGGGGAACCGTGTGCGGTCAAACTCGTGGCTTCCCCAGGAGTCCTCCTTCCAGTGGAGCCAGTCGATCACGATGTTGTCGATAGGGATGTTGCGGCGGCGGAACTCGGCCAGGGTGGAGAGCACCTCCTCGCTGGTGTTGTATTTCTCGCGGCTCTGCCAGTATCCCATCGCCCATCTGGGCATTATGGGCGCTTTGCCGGTGAGGTCGCGATAGCCCTTAATCACGTCGTCCATGTCATCGCCATAGATGAAGTAATAGTCGATGCCGTCCTGCATCTCGCCCCACCAGCTCATGTTCAGCTGGTCTTTCGGGTCGCGCGGGTCGTAGACGCGCAGCCCGCAGTAGGCCACACTGCCGTTTGGCTCCCATTCGATTTTGATGGGCACGCGCTGTCCGGCCTGGAGCGTGTAGGAGAATTTGAAGCTGTTGGGGTTCCAGGCGGTGCGCCAGCGTTCGGGCACCACCTTCTCATTGTTGATGTAGACAGTCTGATAGCCCGAATAATACAGGATGAACTTGTATTCGCCGGTCTGTTTTGCCTCGATTTCGCCTTCGTAGGTGACGTGGCTGCCGGCGAAGTTGAAGTCGCGCGGGAGATTCACCACATGGCCCAGGTCACCCCGGATAAGGTGTTCGAAATAGATTGAGTCCTCCCGCTGCACGAGAGTGGGCTGCTTTTTGTCGGCGGGGACGTATGTGCCGGTGAGGGCGCCCTCCTTTCCCTCCTTGTCATAGAGGGTGAAGACGCCTCCGAGCTGTCTGTAGCCGTCGGGATTGCCCCAGCGGCAGAGGGAATAGCTGTCCCAGAGGATTCCGTAGTTGTCGGTGGAGACCACGAAAGGCACGGATACTTTGGTGTTGTATTGGAACAGCTCCTCGTTCTTCCCCTTGTAGTTGAACTCGTCGCTCTGGTGCTGGCCGAGGCCGTAGATACCCTCCTCGTCGTCGAGGCTCTCGAAGGTCTGGCGCACGGTATATCCTTTTGTGCCCTCCACTTCTATCGGGGAGAACTCCCGTCCCCCTTCCGCCTCCTTCACTATGAGGCGCCCCTCGGTGTTGAAGAATTTCACGTCGCCGGTGGCCAGGGATACCTGCGCCCTGACGGCCGCGGTGACCACGGAGACCGTGGAGTCGGTTTCCTCGACCTTGAAGTCGGCATTGCCCCGGTGAGGCAGTACCACCAGGCTCGTGTCTTGCGAGAAATCCTTGTCGGGGGTGGCGGTGACGCGGATTATCTTGTCGCCGAAGACCTGCAGGCGCACCCTGCGCACGTCGTTGTCGTTCTTCTGGTCGATGTTCACTATGATGCCCGTATCGTTTTTCTGATACTTGCCCGGGCTGCAGGCCGCGAGAATCGCGGCGAGTGTGATAGCTGATAAGAAGCGGAGTCTCATATTGCTGAATGTTGGTTTTTGATAATAAGGTCGTGTGGCGGCAGCCA
>DKYZ01000031.1 GCA_002493515.1 Porphyromonadaceae bacterium UBA7087
CACTCAGTGAAACACTACCCCGGCCTTCGTCTCGGTGGGCGTATCATCCGCCTTCGACGAGGCCACACGCACGCTTGACGTGACTGTCTCCGGCGAGAAGCTCGATATTTTCGACGTTGTGGGCACAGACAGCCGCATCTCCATATACGTGGTGGAGGATGGCATACCCCACCGCAGGCAGGCGGGTATCTCATCCGACACGTTCACCCATTCCCACGTGTTCCGCACCTGTCTTACCGACGTATGGGGCGACGCAGTGGAATGGGACGGCAACAGGATGGAGACCAAGCGTTCGGTGGCCATACCCGAGGACTGGGAGGCCGACAATCTCAGCGTAGTGGCGTTCATCCACAACCACAATATGGATGACGTCGCCGACTGCGAGGTGTTCAACACGGCAGTGGCCAAAGCCGGCGAGTCAGGAGTGGAATCCGTTGAGGCAGACGAAGTTGAGGCAGTGTCCTATCACCGTCCCGACGGAACGCCGGCAAAAGCCGACGACCTCTCCTCCGGCCTTCTGATAAAGACCACCGTCTATTCCGACGGCTCCCGTAAGACAACCAAGATCATCCGCTGAAGCAAGGACTCCGGAATCCCTTGTTGAATAATAATCTCGTTTTGAAGGGGTATGACCGCATAAGTCGGCTCATACCCCTTCGCATTATTCAGATATTTAGTGTAACTTTGCAGTCCCGATGGCATGGTCTGTCGGGACTGATACGAAAAATCATGGAGAATACGATAGCAGATAAATTACGGATAATCTCAAGGGAGGCCACGTTTCCGGTGCTGATGGCCCTGTGTGCAGTCCACGGTCTCAACGACCTGCTCCAGTCGGTGGTGTCGGCCGTCTACCCGATGCTGAAAGAGGACCTCTCCCTCTCGTTCGCGCAGATCGGACTAATAACGCTCATATACCAGATAGCCTCGTCGGTGTTCCAGCCACTTGTCGGCCTGGCATTCGACCGGCGCCCCTTCGTGTGGAGTCTGCCGATGGGGATGGTGTTCTCGACACTCGGCATAATCCTCTTCGCTTATTCGATGAATATCACGATGGTGCTCATCTCGGTATTCCTCGTAGGCATCGGAAGCTCCACGCTCCATCCCGAGGCCTCGCGCATCACATCGCTCGCCAGTCACGGCCGCCGAGGCCTCGCACAATCCATCTTCCAGGTCGGAGGCAATTTCGGCACCTCGATAGGGCCGCTCCTCGTCGCCCTGATTGTCGCTCCCAATGGACGGCACTACATAATCTGGTTTCTGATAGTCTCGGCTCTCGCCTTCCTCGCAATGCGCACCATCTGCCGCTGGTATTCCGGCTATCTTGCAGACCTTAAATCAAGGCCGGCCTCCAGGGAAATCCACAGGAAGCTCCCCTTGTCGGTCGGACGCACAGTTTTCGTGATATGCGTCATAATGGTGCTGATATTCTCGAAATACATCTACATGGCCAGCCTCACCAACTACTATACCTTCTACCTCATCGAGCGATTCGGCGTCTCCATCAAGATGTCGCAGATATATCTCTTCGTATTCTTGGTAGCAACAGCCGCCGGAACCCTTGTCGGAGGTCCGGTAGGCGACCGCTATGGCCGCAAGCCCGTGATATGGATATCCATCCTCGGCACTGCCCCCTTCTCCCTGCTCATGCCCCATTGCGGACTCGCGCTGACAGTCATCATGAGCTTCTGCGCCGGATTCATGCTATCCTCCGCCTTTCCCGCGATACTGCTTTACGCCCAGGAGCTGCTCCCGACCAAGCTCGGGCTCGTCTCCGGCCTATTCTTCGGGTTTGCCTTCGGCGTGGCCGGCGTGGCCTCCGCTATCCTCGGTGACTTCGCCGACGCCTACGGCATCAAGGCCGTCTACGATGCCTGCGCCTACATGCCCCTGCTCGGCCTGGTGGCCTGCCTGCTCCCCAATCTCAAGAACCTCCCGGGCCAAGAGACCATCTGACAAATCTTTTTCTGCAAAATATTTGCAGGCGTCAGATTTTATGTGTAATTTAGCAGCACAGTGTGCTAACCCATAAATTCTGACCCCCATGATTGATTCTGAACTCATAAAGCAGGCAGACCAACTCTCACGCCAGCCGGGCAAGACCGCCGAAGCCTGGGCGATGGTGGAGGAAACCGCCAAAAACCCCGCGTCGGCCGGATATGAACTCTCTGAAAAGGAGAGACAACAGATTGCCTGGATACTTTACCGCTACCTGAGCAGGGAGCATCAGAACCTTGATTCCACAACCGCGAGACGTATGCTCGCCCTCTACTTCCCCCTCTCGGACGGCAAGCCCTCACTGCTGCATTCAATGATGCTGAAACTCGCCATAAGCTGCGCGAAGCGGTTCCCGGAGCTGGATTTCCACCGGTATCTGATGAAATGGAATCCGGCCCTGTTCCGTGAAGACGATTACGTGTCTGACGAAAAGAACGGCGTGACATATCCCTGCCTCGCCACCCTCGCTCTCGTCAGGGCCTCGGCCTATCCGGAGAGCGGCGGACTGAAATCCCTGCTGAGACTTGCCGACGCCTCAAGGCTCAACAAGACGGAGCTGCTGAAGGTGATGCGGCGAAGATATTGCAGCCAGATGGCCGACGCCGTAAAGGGCGGAGAGACACAGACCCTGCGCGACCTTCTCGACGAATATTCACATACACTCTGCTGGGGCGAGAAATCGGGACACCACAGCAAGGCCCTCGGCTTCGCATCCCGCCACCTCAACGGCGACGACCTGCGGCAGTTCACCGAGTTTTTCGAGTCGTGGCTTACCGTGGGCTTCCGCGATGATGACTGGCAGTCAGTTGCCGGAAAAGACGGCAGACTCTATCCGGGAGTTGCTGAGGAGGCATTGAAAAAGATATTCGATATCATCAAAAGCGACCCCTGGAGATTCAGGGAGATGACGGAGCGCTACCTGCCCCACTTCGCCGAGGGGGCAAAAAGGGAGACTGCGGGCCATTGGCAACGATACCGTTACGCAAAACTGCTGATGATGCGGAAGCAATATCCACAGGCGCTTGATATTCTGAGAGGCGTCAGAGGCACAATGTCGATGAACTGGTATTACTGGGCCGACCTTGCAGAATGTACGGAAAACGCAGCCGAGAAGACGGCATTGCTGTGCCGGGCGATGACACTTTCGCACGACCCGCGCTTCACCGCCCCGATACATCTCTCGCTCGCCGGGCTGCTGGCTGACGAAGGGAAGATGGCGGAGGCAGCCCATGAACTGGCCCAGGCCGACGCCATACGCAAAGGGGTGGGGGCGAGATGCGGTAAGCGCCAGGAAGCCCTCGCCAAGCAGCTTGCCGGAGTGCAACCCACAACCGACAACAGGCGTCTGTATCATCAGAATGCCGCCAGGGCCGATGACTTCCTTTTCTGCGACCTGCCCTGGATGCAGGGGGTCATAGAGCGTCTATGGACGTCGAAAGAGGGTAAACCGGTAGCCAGGCTGCGGCTTGAAAAAGGAATCGAGGCGATATGCAGCCAGTCGAAACTGCGCAATATCGCCCCGATTTCGGAAGGTATGAGAATACTGGTGAAAGCCGACATGAGCGGCAAGCCCCGCATACTGAAGGTCACTGCCCAGCCGGCATCCCCGTCTGGAACTCATCCACTGTCACATCAAAGCGTATAGGATTATGGTCTGTGGGGTAATCGATAACAACATTATAGATGTAGGAATAACCCGGCTTCCATTCAGTGACAGTCTCTGTCGTCAACGGGAACGCCATCAGACCAAGGTCAGTCTCGGCCACAAGCTGGCTGGGAGGGGTATCCTCATTAGGCCATATCTTCTTTCCCGAAGCCCTGTCAAAAATCTCGCAGTCAATCTGTATATAGCTGCCGATGTAGCCGCCGGTGGCAGTATATGAGTAGGCGGTCAACGGCTGTGGCAACATGAAATTGACATTCAGATTATCCAAAGTCAGATTTACCGGCGTATCGGTCAAAGTGGCGAAATCGCTCTCCTCAAAATAATACGTCAGAAGCAAATCCTGTTTTTTTCCTAAATCAGTCCAGTCGCCAGCCCCTCCCTCTTCCGCAGTCGTGCTTGCCTTCGGGAAATTGAACGTACCCTGCATGGAGATATTCTTGAGAGACACATGCCCCACCTTCACCTCCACCGACTGATTTTCAGACGACAGCATTACGTTTACGTCGCTCATGGCATGACGGAAATTCAATCTCACAGGTGCCTGGCGCGAATACTCATTCAGGCTCACAGCATAAAGGAGATCGGTTTGTCCATTATTGTTATAATTAGGAATAGTGCCGTTTCCCCCGCTCCCGACATCCGTGGAATTGGTTATGACAGGACTGACCGCATAGAAATTGACAGGCGTAGCCGGCCAATATGCAAGAGGCGTATAAACCCAGCTTCTTCCCTGCCTGGAAACAAGCACATTATCCATAAACATAACTCCGTTAGTATATGCGTATACCACGAATTTGTCAAGAGTGGCCGAGGTTGTAGGCGCTACACGTGTGGCCACCGGAGCGGCCGCGTTGAAACGTATGGCGTTGCCGGCAGACTCCGGCTGCTGCTCATCGCGGCTCTCGCTGCATGAGCTGATCATCATCCCCGCCATAAGGATAGACATCATAGAAATCATAAATATATTCTTCATAATCTGTTCCGTTTTATTACAATATTAACACTCTTATCAATCTTAAGTTTGATTTCCATCAATTCCTAAGATCAATTATTATGGTGGTCCATCCGTCGACGTCCACATCAAACGTCCCCTCTCCCTGCTGCTCGGGCAGAATGAATCCCTCGAGCAGAATGGTGATGTCGCGTGGGTCGGGGGCATCGTGAATCTGGGATGTGACGTCATAAGTCTTCTCCACCTCGGAGCCGTCGTGCATGGTGAAGGTAACTGTCAGCATATTGACACACCCGTCTTCCTGCATATCGCCCATTGCGAGAAAGGAGCCGCCCGCACTGTCTTCCGACAGACGCCGCCCCGGGAGATAGAACGAGACGACGGGCATCTCCGGGGCGAAGTCGCGAAGACGCAGCCCGGAGGCCATCGACCCGAGACGCCCCCGCATTGACGAGACGCCGTCGAGGTTCACCATGTCCCTGAGGATATATCTCACCGACACAGTACGCTCCGAGGGATAGACGGTAAGGACCCGTCCTGGAGATTTCCGCATGAGCGAATCGGGATACGACTTGTATTCCACACCCTCCTCCGACAGGACGAAATCCACAACCGAGGCGCCCCAGATGCTGTCGGGACAATTATACAGCCCCGCCCCACCCTTAATGTCATCCCTCACGGGGATGCATTCCAGCGACGCGCCGGAATAGGAGTCGCCATTCTCGAGCACGGTGAAACCCGTGTCATCGTTGAAACATAACACCGAGTAACGCCCCGGCGGCAGACTGACTTTCCCGGCCTCCCTGCCGGGGAAGTCGAAACGCCAGGGCAGCCCTCCGTCGGCCGGATAGAACATATAGGCCATTCCTCCCGGATTTCCGTAAGGGGCGTCACGCCAGTCAGCCTCGATCATGAAATCCATCTCGTCGGCACACTCCGGCAGATCTTCATATATGAGCGAGCAGCCGCAGAGAAACGACATGGCAGCGACAGTCACGACAACATGCATGACGAAAGAGACATGTGCGAGCCACCCACGTCCGAGGCCGCGACAGACGCCGACAGCCTTCTCACGCCATATTTCCGACAATCCGCGCCAGACCGACATAATCAAACCTTTATATTTTTTAACATTCATCCCCCAACAAAGGTTTCATACCCGACCGCCGCCCTCCATACCGGCCATACCACGCAAAACTTTTATTATCCACTTTTTATTATCCGATGACACCGCCATAGGCGGGAAACAAGGCCGATTGCCGCGATTCGTTTGGGAATATCGTTCCAAAGCACTATCTTTGCACATTCAACAGGACATCCATCATGAAACAAATATCCCCAGCCATCATCAATATGCCCGGACATCATCTATCGCGATATATCATCCTTCTGGCTATCCTCATCCATGCATTCCCCGCCAAAGCATCATTCCCTGCGGAGACAATCACAAGAGATGCACGCGCGATTGAGGTGAACCTCAGCGAGTACGGCCGACGCATACACTCACTCCCCGCCGATTCACTGTTCAGGCTTGGGACGGGTTTCCTGAACAGGGCAACCGAGGCCCCCGACAGCGCCCTGATATGCTATATCACTGCCCAGAACCGTCTTGATAGGGAACATGACAGAAATATGATAGCGGCTATCGCCAAAACATTCATAAACACCGCATATATCTATAGCCACACGTATCATGACTATGGGGAAGCATATATGAACCTCAGAAAGGCCGAGGAATTATGTTCTGAAAACTCCCTTGACTCCCTGATGCCGATTGTGCTACACAGCTTTGCGACACTGCGAAACTGCAATTACAGGATTCAGAACAGCGGACAGACTTACCGTCAGGATAAAAATCCGATGATGAAATACTTCAAAAAGGCATTCCTGACTGCCCAGAAAGCCGGACTGCATGACATAATGGCATACGCAGTCTTCAACTCTTTGGAAGCATGCGAAGGGAAAAAAGACACAACGGCTGTTGTCGAACTGGCCCACCGTTATCTGAATTCCGATATTCCCGACAGCAATCCCTCAAAAAATTTCATAACGAACCTATGCCACGGCGTGATCCACTTCTCAAAAGGCGACTACGGGAAGGCGATTGATTATTACAGCTCGATGATTCCCGCCGGATTTCCGCTCAAGCAGGACTCTCTTATTATGGCCCGGGGACGGGACGGCCTTATAGCCAAGGCATACGAGGCAATGGGAATGCACCACAAAAGCGATGAGATACTCACCGGAATCCTGCGGCAGGCCGTGGAGCAGAATCATCTTGAGGAACAGCTGATAATCTATAAACGTCTGTACAGTCTCCACCGTGACCTCGCCGACCGGGAAAAAGCCAAGGAATACCAACTCGCATATTTCATCACAAAAGAGAAAATCTCCCGGATGGGCGGCAACGGCACATCAATCAATGAGATTGAACTGAAACAGACTCTCCGGAATTATCAAAAATCCCTTCTTCTTGCCTCGGTCAAGGAGCGGCATGACCGGATTCTGATATTATGCATATCCATAGCCGCGCTGTGTGCCGTGGCAGCGCTCATCCTTACAATACACTACTCACGGAAACGCAGGAATTACATAATGGAGCTATATAAAAAGAACCTCAGCCGCGAGACAGACACCGGGAAAGGGAGGATTTCTGCTGAAAATCCGGACCCACAGGCGGCGACAACAGACGGGACACCGCCACAAGACATCCAAAAGAGTGACCCCTCCATCACGTCAGACCTGAGCCAATCCAACAGAGCAGATCCGGAACTGATTGAAAAAATCGAGCGAATAATACGTGAGGACCGTTCCGTCTTCGACCCGGACTATCAGATGGCGCGTCTCTGCTCGCAAGTGGGATCCAACCCTACATATGTCTCACGTGCGATAAACTCCCATTACGGCAAAAGCTTCAAGGCCCTGCTCACCGAAAGGCGTGTGCGCGAGGCCTGCCGGTATTTTGACGACCCGGTCAGCAATTCCACGTTGACAATCGAGGCCATATGCCTCAATGTCGGATTCAGGAGCCGCACGGCTTTCGCGTCCGCCTTCAAGAACGTCACGGGACTCACCCCTTCCGAATACAGGCAGGCCGCACGGAAATATATGCCTTCCTGACCCCAGCCGGATGTATTTCTTCCCATATCGCGTATTCCTACACAAATGGGATGCGCGATTTTGTCTTTTATATTGAAAACAGGTCTTCTTCCGCATTGACAATCAATCAATTTCAGATTCAAAGACACTAAATTTGCCGTCGGAAATCATTCCACTGTAACTACAAAAAACAAACACCATGAAGAAAAGACTTACCTTCATCGCCACAGCGATGGCCGCTGCCGCCACAATGACAGCCGCATCGCCCGCGCAACAGAACCAGACCCCTGTAGGCAGACCGGAAGCACCTGCCTGTCTCCACAAGGCAATCACAAAGGACGCACGACAGAAAGCTCCGGAGAGAACCGCCGAAGGCTGGAAGTTCGACGTATCGGCCGATCAGATCATCTACGACCAGCCGGCCGGAGAGCTGAGGATGTATTCCAAGGCATGCGACTACTACGGATATACACTTTGGGGAGCAATGCAGGGCTCGTCAAACGGAATGCCATGCAAGATTGTGGAGGCCGCGGACGGCGCATTCTATATCTACAATCCCTTCTCGGCAGTCGACACCAAGACCTGGCTGAAGGCCGAAATCGACGGAGAGCGTATGACGATAAAGATGCCCCAGGCCATCTACGCCGATTCCGACGGTGAGAACGATTATGTGTATGTCGCGCAGATGTGTCACTTCGAGTGGGACGATGACGGTCATGAGCAAGGGAAATACTATCCGGAAGAGGGCGAGACCGAGATTGTCTTCAACAAGGAGGGCGACACATGGGTGATGCAGCCCTGGGAGGAGGTCAACGAGCACCCCATGATAATGGGACTTGTCTCGGCCGATGACGGCGCATGGTGCGTATACAGCGACTGGAACATCCGCCTCACCCCATTCACAGAGACCACAGTCGAGCTTCCCGCCTCGGTTGAGCCTGAGGAATGGATCATGAACTATGCCGTGGATGTGGATGCTCAGAACATATGCGGCAATTTCATAAGGCTGGCACTCGACGGCAACGACGTCTATCTCAGCGGAATCTCCTCCATGTTCCCGGAGGCCTGGATAAAGGGAACTCTCTCGGAGGGAAAGATGGAGTTCCCCTCGGGGCAGTATCTCGGAGCTGACGAGATGTCGAATGCATTCGGTTACTTTTTCGGCCTATCGGAAGAGAGGAAATATAATGAGGAATGGGACTACTGGTATTCGGAATACAAAAATGAGCCTTCACTCGTATTTGAGAAGGATGAGGCGACCGGCAACTACACCACTGCATTGACTCTCGGAATCATGAAAGGGAAAAACATGACATCATTCATCGACTACTACAACACCCCGATCCTGAGTGAAAAGACGGAAATTACAGACTTCACCCCGATGAACCCGATTTTCAACTATTACAGCGCGCCGGGCGAATATTCGGGTTCCCTTTATTTTGACTTCCCCATACTGAACATCGACGGACAGCTGCTCGACACCGCCAATCTCTATTACCGTATGTTTGTCGATGGAGAAGTGTTTGAATTCTATTCCGATGAATATGAGGGTGTGGAAGACGGAACAACAGAGATTCCGTTTGATTTCACAAACGAGGCGTCAATCGGAAGTTACGGCACATGCAATGTCACACACTTCTTCTCGATCTCCTTCTTTGACTACGAGACCATCGGCATTCAGACATTCTATCGCGACGGCGAGAAGGAATATGCCTCCGATATCGTGCAGATGGTAGGCCCGGATGTATCGGTAGACTCATTGAATGCCGACCGGAAACCTGTCGCCGAAACCTGGTACGACCTCTCCGGACGCCGCGTCGCCAATCCGGCTAACGGCATATATATCAGACGTATTGAATATTCCGACGGTTCGACCCGCTCCCTCAAGACCGTATTGAAATAATGATATCCACCGGCCCGGACGGCGACACACCGTCCGGGTCGCTTAATCTTTCAGTCAATACCATTACAGCATGAAAAATATCTTTATAACCGCACTGTGCCTTTCCACGGCCCTATCGATGACGGCCGTGGAGATGGAATACACATATAACGTCAACAACGACGACCCGATGGTTTACGGCTTCAACAAAAAGGAGACTTATGATGTGGCCGTCCTTCTCAACGATCCGACACTTATCGGAGCGAAGGTATCGGGAATGAAGGTGTTCCTCCCCGTTGACGAATCGTCATTAGCGAATCTTTCGGCATGGATGACGAGCGAACTGAAATTAGACGAAAAGGTAAACTCGCCGGACATATGTTCCGTGGAGGCATCCTATTCGGACTATTATCTGTCGGCCACATTTCCCGAGCCATACACCATCACGGCCGACGGCGTGTATGTAGGCTATAGTTTCGACATAACCGACCTGACCGTCAAGGAGGACTATCCCGGAAAACCGATAGCGGTTGTCAAAGGGGATATGGATGGCGGGCTTTATGTCCATTCAAGCCGCACCCGCAAGAAATGGACAGACCTCGTGGCCGACCTGGGCGCCGTCAGCATGATTGTAGTGACTCTTGATGTCGATTACAACGATTATGACGCCGCAGTCGACCTTCCCGCAAATTCCTACCTGCCATTGGACGAGGAATATCCAGTGCCGGTAAAGATTGTGAACCACGGGCAGAATCCTATCCGTGAGATCGGATATTCCTATACAATCGGGGATTTTACCGGCGAGGGCACCCTTAGCCTCGATGAGCCGATAAACTCCATAGGCGACAACGCCATTGTGCGTATTCCGATGAAGACCGAGGCCGCAATCGGCTCCTATCCCTTCACATTCACTCTTGAGACTGTCAACGGAGAGGCCAACACCGACCCCGCCCGTGTGTCGACAGGGGAGCTTTCGGTTATTCCATTTGTCCCCGTGAACCGCCCTCTTGTGGAGGAATACACCGGACTGAACTGCGGTTTCTGCCCACGCGGCTATATAGCGATGGAGGAGATGAACCGCATACAGGGCGACCTGTTCATAGGAATGGCATACCACAGTGACAGCTACGAGTCGAAAAACGCCATGGTGGTGATGGAGTATGAGGATTTCCCCTGTCAGGTAAGTGGATACCCTTACGGGACTATCAACCGCATGGCTGGAATGGATCCCTCGGAATTCCCCTATGTCTGGGAAGATTACCGCGACGATATGCCGATGGCGGATCTTGATGTCACGGCGGAATGGACCGACAGCGACATGACGGAGCTCCGCGCCACAGCCAATGTCCGTTTCATCAAGGATTTTGACAACCATGACTATAGGCTTGCGATAGCCCTTGTGGCCGACAATCTCTTCAACGACTCCTGGAAGCAGAGCAACTATTTCGCTGGGAAAGAGCCCGAAGGAATCGAAAGCGAGCTGTGGGATCTCTTCATCAACGGCTACTCGAAAGTGGAGGGGCTGACATTCAATGATGTGGTTGTATATTACAAGGATGTCAAAGGCATCGAGGGGGCATTGCCTGAATCGATTGCTGTGGGAGAGACCATATCATACAACTACAGTGTGAAAATGGAGGATGTAGTAAACCTCGGCGGCAAGCAGTTCATGAATCCGGAGGCCAAGCTGCACTTTGTGGCGATGGTGCTTGACGGAAACACCGGCTACGCGATAAACAGCAACAAGTCGGCCGACGTTGCCTACACCACGGTAGGTGTGGATGAAATCGGATCCAACGCCGAAGTGACGGCGACTGTGTATCTCGATCTACAGGGACGACGCGTAGACTGTCCTCAAAATGGAATCTTCATAAAGGAGGATACTCTTGCCGACGGATCGGTACGCATCAGCAAGGTCGTCGTAAGATAGTCTATACTTACACATCTGTTACACGATAAAATCCAGGGGGCTGCCGGTTGTCGGCAGCCCCCTTATCATCAACCCGGTTTGGGATATTACTTCAGTGTCTTTCCAGGCTTCGGCTTGGGGTCGCACGTAAGGCCGACGCCGAGTTTCTTGAAAATCTTGTGGTCAACCTCGCCGAGCATCACCGTGGAATGCACCTGGCAGCCGTCGAGCTCGGGCAGACACGCCAACGCGCGGCGGCACGCCTCGTCGTGGGTGCTGAGCACCGACAGGGCCACGAGCACCTCATCGGTGTGCAGACGCGGGTTGCGGCTCCGCAGATACTCTATCTTGGTATGCTGGATGGGCGCGATCATATCCTGAGGGATAAGCTTGACGGAATGGTCGATGCCGGCGAGATGCTTGATGGCGTTGAGGATAAGCGCGGCAGAGGGGCCGAGCAGGTCGCTCGACTCAGCTGTGATGATTGTCCCGTCGGCCAGCTCGATGGCGGAACAGGGCAGCCCGCTATCAGAGGCACGCTTGCGCGCCGCTGCTATCTGCGGACGCTCGTCGGGGCTGATGCGGGCCTGGTTGAGCAGGAGCGCGATCTTGTTCACCTCGCCGTCGTTGCCCGCTCCCGTGGCAAGCTTGTTGAGCGCGGTGAAATACCGGCGTATTATCTCGTTGCGGGAGGCTTCCTTGCACACCTCGTCGTCGCTGATGCAGAATCCCACCATGTTCACGCCCATATCCGTAGCCGACTTGTAGGGGTTCACGCCGTAGACTCCCTCGAAAAGGGCGTTGAGCACCGGGAAGATCTCTATGTCGCGGTTATAGTTGATGGCGATCTTTCCGTAAGCCTCCAGATGGAAGGGGTCGATCATGTTGACATCGTTGAGGTCGGCGGTGGCAGCCTCGTAGGCGATGTTGACAGGATGTTTGAGCGGAAGGCTCCATACGGGGAAGGTCTCGAACTTGGCGTATCCGGCCTCGATGCCTCGGCGGTGCTCGTTGTAGAGCTGGCTGAGGCAGACGGCCATCTTGCCGCTTCCGGGGCCGGGGGCGGTGACGATCACCAACGGGCGTGTGGTCTCGACGTAGTCGTTGCGGCCGAATCCCTCGTCGGAGTCGATGAGCGCCACGTTGTGGGGGTAGCCCTCGATGGTGTAATGATAGTAGGTGGTGATGTCAAGGCGCGCGAGACGCTCACGGAAGGCGTCGGCGCTGGCCTGGCCGTCGTAGTGGGTGATTACCACCGAGCTGACCAGGAAGCCGCGCTTCATGAACTCGGAGCGCAGACGGAGCACGTCTTCGTCGTAGGTGATGCCCAGGTCGTTGCGCACCTTGTTTTTCTCGATGTCTACGGCGGAGATCACGATTACGATTTCCGCGCTGTCGGCGAGCTGGCTGAGCATGCGCAGCTTGCTGTCGGGCTGAAATCCGGGGAGGACGCGGCTGGCGTGGTAGTCGTCAAACAGCTTCCCGCCCAACTCTAAATACAACTTGTTGCCGAACTGAGCGATACGCTCCTTGATATGCTCGGACTGTATACGGAGATATTTCCCGTTGTCAAAACCAATTTTCATAACGGGACACAAAATTACTTCTTTTCCTCCACATGAGCAAATTTCAAAAGATTTCAATCGTTTCAACCACCCTTCGGCTCATGCCATCGACCTTTACGACCTCTTTTTTGTTTAGCTATATGGATGCCCGGCTCACGGCCGCAAAACCAATCCACGCTAAACTAAAACAGACAGTCTATGAAGAAAACCATACGCATCCTCACATTGCTGACCCTCGTCATTGTCTCGGCAGCCCCGTCAATTGCCCAGTTGCGCTACGGGTTCCGGTTCGGCGGGTCGTTTGCCACTCCGTCGCTGCGCAATGCCAAGGACTACAAACTGATTAACCGGAGCGGTTTCTCGGGAGGCATGATGCTGGAATACACTCTTCCGGAGACCGGGGCTGCGGCCGATATAGCGGTGCTTTTCACGCGCTACAGCACGCGGCTGGAGATGCCGGGGGGAGGCAGGATGAGTTTCGGACGGAATTTCATCGAAGTGCCGCTGCATCTGAAATACAAGTTCTGGCTTCCGGCTTTTTCAAATACTGTCGCGCCGGTGGTATATACGGGGCCGTCGCTGATGATAAAGACCGACAGGGTGAAGGATGATTCTCCCATGACCACCATGCGTCTGCAGCCCGGCTGGGATGTCGGCGTCGGCATCGACATTATCAATTTCATACAGGTCACGGCAGGCTACCGGTTCGGACTTGGCAACGCGGTCAAGAGTTTCCCGGAGCGCAGCGACGCCGTGATGCGCACCAACGGCTGGAACCTCTCGGTCAGCCTCCTCTTCGACTTCTGACCACCGCCACACCTCCTCACAGCAACGAACATAAAAAGCTTTATCTAAACAACTTACAAAAGATTGGGCTCGGAGACGTAACGTCTCCGAGCCCTGGCTGAATTTAACATTATTTACAAGCCTACTTACGTAGTGTCAGAGTATCACCCTGAGTGTCGAGGCTCAGGCTGTCACCACATACTGTCAGTTAATTATCCGGTATGACCGTGACATTCCGTCAGCGTCTTTTGTCGTGACAATCAAGATTCCTTTCGCAAGATGCGAAAGATCTATCCTGGAATCTCTTCCAAAGTGGAGAAGCGCCCTCCTGGCCAGAGGTGTCCTTGTGCCTTGTAGCCTGAAGATAGTGGATGAATGAATGAATTTGTGAGTTTCTCTCCATTCCTATATATCTCATATGCATACTGGTTGACATTCTGTTCAACCGTCTCGGCTCTGTCAGTGTCGGTGATGTTGCCTGTGATGAACCAGCTGGCATATCCCTCAAGCTCCATACCAGGGATCTCGGCATAGAAATCCGACAGATTGCCCCAGGTCTTGCCGTCATCTTCAGAGAAGAGGTCGCTCATACCTTTGACGTAAGAGAACATGGAAAGAACACGCCCCGTGGGCTTGTCGCGGAATCGGAAGGAATTTATGGGAACTTCTATAAATTAAA
>DKYZ01000083.1 GCA_002493515.1 Porphyromonadaceae bacterium UBA7087
ACCCGCAACATCGACGACTGGATAGTGGAATAATCTCTTTTTTTGTCGGTTTTTGCCTCACCTCTCATTTTTTTTATATATTTTTGTGACTTTAAATTTTATACGAAGACACAACATGAATAGAAACGTTTTTCTCCCTCTATGTATGATCGCCCTTGGCTGCGCCGGAGCGATGGCTCACGGCATGGCCGCACCGGCCCTCAGCGCCGACGACCCCGAGATTGTGGTGCCCGACTCCACAGGCTTTAAATTCACCGACATAAAGGTGATAAAGACAACTCCGGTAAAGGATCAGAACAAATCCGGTACATGCTGGGCATTCTCCGGCACAAGCGTCCTCGAGGAGGATGTGATGCGCAAGGGTGGCCCGGAGCTTGACCTCTCCGAAATGTACACCGTGCGCAACGCCTACATCGACAAGGCTAAGAAATATATGCGCACCGACGGCAACATCAACTTCGCTCAGGGTGGCGGATTTCCCGATGTGCTCTATGTGGCCGCCAACTACGGCGTGATGCCCGAGGAGGCTTACCAGGGTCTGAACTACGGCGAGAAGAAGCACAGCCACTACGAGATGGCCGACGCGCTCACCGCATATCTCGATGCAATCCGCAAGAACAGCAATAAGAAGCTCTCCACAGCATGGCTGCCCGGTTTCATCGGCATCCTTGACGCATATATGGGAAAAGTGCCCGAGACATTCACCTACAACGGCAAGACCTACACTCCGCAGCAGTTTGCCAAGGAGATGGGAGTGGCTCCTGAGGAGTTCATAAGCGTCACGAGCTATAACCACCATCCCTTCTACACCAAGTTCGCCCTGGAGATTCCCGACAACTGGCTCTGGGCAGAGAGCTATAACGTGCCGATGGAGGAGATGAAGGCCATCGTGGACAATGCCATAGAGAACGGCTACACAATCGGCTGGGCCGCCGACGTCAGCGAGGGTGGATTCAAGTGGAGAAACGGTTACGCCGTGCTTCCCGAGCCTCTTAACGAGGGCGACATGGACGGAACCGAGCTTTCGCGCTGGGTGCAGCTCTCCGACAAGGACCGCGAGAAGAAGCAGTATGACATCAAGGGTCCGGTGAAGGAGAAGAAGGTGACACAGGAGAGCCGTCAGGAGACCTTCGACAACCGCGAGACCACCGACGACCACGGCATGGTGATAGTGGGTACAGCCAAGGATCAGGAGGGTAACCGTTATTATAAGGTGAAGAACTCCTGGGACACCAACCAGCTCTACAAAGGGTATTTCTACGTTTCGGAACCCTATTTCCTGGAGAAGACCCTCTCGATTATGGTCAACAAGAACGCTCTGCCGGGCGAGGTTTCCAAAAAGATGGGACTCTGATGCCGCAGCGTGTCAAAGCGAAAAAGGCGCTCGGGCAGCATTTCCTCAAGGATGAGGATACTGCCCGGCGCATCGCATATACGATTTCCGGAAGCGAGCTTCCGGAGAGCGCCCGCCGGTGGGCCGGCATTCCCATAGTGGAGGTCGGCCCCGGCATGGGCGTGCTTTCCCGCTATCTGATGGAGATGGAGCGTCCGCTTAAGGCGGTGGAGCTTGACGCGGAGAGTGTGGAGTATCTGCGCCGCGTCATTCCCGGCCTGGACGTGGTGGAGGGTGATTTCCTGCGTCTCGATCTGAATACTCTCTTCCCGGGGGAGTTTGCCCTGATAGGGAATTATCCATACAATATCTCGTCGCAGATATTTTTCAAGGTGCTCGACTACAGGGAGAAGATACCGGTGGTGGCGGGTATGCTCCAGAAGGAGGTGGCGGAGAGGATATGTGCCGCTCCCGGAGGGAAGACGCGCGGCATACTGTCGGTGCTGCTCCAGGCCTGGTACGACTGCGAGTATCTGTTCAATGTCGGTCCGATGGTGTTCGCTCCACCGCCTAAGGTGACGAGCGGCGTGTTGCGTCTGACGCGCAACGGCCGGGAGAGCTTAGGTTGCGACGAGGCTCTTTTCAAGACAGTGGTGAAGACAGCATTCGGCCAGCGGCGCAAGACGCTACGCAACTCGCTGTCGTCGCTGCTCGGTCCGGACAACCCGCTGCAGGGCAGCGAGCTGCTGACGCTCCGTCCCGAACGCCTGAGTGTCGAGGACTTCATATCCATAACGAAAACGATAGAGAAGAAATAAAAGAATAGGAGGAACAATAATGGTGGAACAGGTTGAATTCAGGCTTCCCCGTATGTCGCGGGGCTGCCATCTGATAACGGAGCACGTGCTGAGGGCGCTTCCCGCCCCTCTTCCGCGCACCGGGTTGCTTAATCTTTTCGTGAAGCATACCTCATGTGGACTCACAATCAACGAGAATTATGATCCCGATGTGCGCGGCGATCTGGCGGCCACCCTCGACCACATCGTACCGGAAAACGAACCCTATTACCGCCATACCCTCGAAGGGAGCGACGACATGCCGGCCCATACCAAATCGTCGCTTACCGGCGTGTCGCTATCCATCCCCATTACCGACGGACGCCTCAATCTCGGTACCTGGCAGGGCATCTACCTCTGCGAATACCGCGACCGCGCCTCCGCCCGCACCCTTGTCGCCACCATCTGCAGCTGATAATCCCGATTCTCTCAATTAATTTGCCTGGATTGCTGTTTTGCCGTTTTTTTTCGTTAATTTTGCAATTTACTGAGGGTTGAGGCTGTCATCGCGCTTATTCGCGACAATAAGAGCCGATATCAGCCCCGCATACGTCCGTTCACAGATTTAGAATAATCAAAATACATAATATATGGCAAATCAGGAACTTAGCGAACAAGAGATTGTAAGACGCAACAGCATGGAGGCTCTCCGCCAGCGCGGCATCGAGCCCTATCCCGCGCCCGAATATGTGGTGACGGGCCATTCCGTAGAGATCAAGGAGACATTCTCCGACGACCTCACCCCGCCCCGTGAGGTGACGGTGGCCGGACGAATCATGAGCCGCCGCATCATGGGCAAGGCTTCTTTCATGGAGCTCCAGGACTCCGAGGGACGCATCCAGGTCTACGTAAGCCGCGACGACCTATGCCCCGGCGAGGACAAGGAGATGTATAACGTAGTCTTCAAGAAACTCCTCGACATAGGCGACTTCATCGGCGTGAAAGGTTTCGTCTTCCGCACACAAACCGGCGAGATCTCCGTGCACGCCCAGGAAATCACCGTCCTCTCCAAGAGCCTCCGTCCCCTCCCCATCGTGAAGATGAAAGACGGCAAGGCATACGACGCCTTCACCGACCCCGAACAGCGCTACCGCATGCGTTACGTTGACCTCGTGGTCAACAACGGCGTCAAAGAGATCTTCCTCAAGCGCACACGCATGTTCAACTCCATGCGTGAGTATTTCAACTCCCATGGCTACGTGGAGGTGGAGACCCCTATCCTCCAGGCAATCCCCGGCGGCGCCTCCGCACGTCCCTTCATCACCCACCACAACGCCCTTGACATTCCGCTCTACCTGCGTATCGCCGACGAGCTCTATCTGAAGCGCCTCATCGTGGGAGGTTTCGAGGGTGTCTACGAGTTCTCCAAGAATTTCCGCAACGAAGGCATGGACCGCAACCACAACCCCGAGTTCACATGTATGGAGATCTACGTCTCCTACAAGGACTACAACTGGATGATGACCTTCACCGAGAAGATGCTTGAGAAGATCTGTCTCGACGTCAACGGCACAACCGAGGTCAAGGTGGGCGACAACACCATCTCCTTCAAGGCCCCCTATCCCCGCGTGACCATGACCCAGGCCATACTCGACAAGACCGGTTTCGACATAACCGGCAAGAGCGAGGAGGAGCTCCGCGCCTTCTGCAAGGAGAACGGCATCGAGGTGGACGAGTCATTCGGCAAGGGTAAGCTCATCGACGAGATCTTCGGCGAGAAATGCGAGGGCACCTATATCCAGCCCACCTTCATCATCGACTATCCCATCGAGATGTCGCCTCTTACCAAGCGCCACCGCAACGACCCGCGCCTTACGGAGCGTTTCGAGCTGATGGTCAACGGCAAGGAGCTTGCCAACGCCTACTCGGAGCTTAACGACCCTATCGACCAGTATGAGCGTTTCGTAGACCAGATGCGTCTCGCCGACAAGGGCGACGACGAGGCCATGATCATCGACGCCGACTTTATCCGCGCCCTCGAATACGGTATGCCGCCTACGTCCGGAATGGGAATAGGCATGGACCGTCTCGCGATGCTCATGACTGGACAGTCTACAATCCAGGAGGTGCTTCTCTTCCCGCAGATGCGCCCCGAGAAGAAGCAGGCAAAGGACAACGACGAGGAGGAGAAATGACATCTTTAGGAAAAATAGCTGTGGTGGGAGCCGGTAGCTGGGCTACCGCTCTCGCCAAGCTTCTTCTGAACAACAACGACCGCATCCTCTGGTATGTGCGCCGACAGGACCGCATCGACGACTTCATCCGCTACGGCCATAACCCGGTCTATCTCTCCGACGTGGCTTTCGACATTCCCCGGATAGACTTCTCGGCCGATATCAACGAGGTGTGCGGCCGTGCCGATACGATTGTCGTGGCCGTGCCCTCGCCCTATTTCAAGGGGGAGGCCGAGAAAATCAGCGTGGACCTGTCGTCGAAGACTATTGTCTCGGCCGTGAAGGGTATAGTGCCCGACGAGAACATGATCGTCACCGACTATTTCTCCTCGCATTTCGGCTGCGACGATTCGCGCCTGCTTGTCATCGGCGGCCCCTGCCATGCCGAGGAGGTGGCCCTCTCGCGTCTGAGCTATCTCACCATCGGCTGCCACGACGAGCAGCGCTGCCGGATGTTCGCATCCCTTCTCGCCGGCCCGAAGATGAAGACCATCATCTCGCGCGACGTGGCCGGAATAGAATACGGAGCCGTGCTGAAGAACGTCTATGCGATCGCATCCGGAATCGTGAGCGGAATGAAGACCGGCGACAATTTCGTGGCGATGCTCGTCTGCAACGCCATCCGCGAGATGGAACGTTTCATCCAGTCCGTTTCCCCGATGCCGGGCCGCGACATATGTCTCTCGGCATACCTGGGCGACCTTCTGGTGACGGCCTACAGCCGCTTCTCGCGCAACCACAACTTCGGCTCCATGATCGGCAAGGGCTACAGCGTCAAGGCCGCCATGATGGAGATGGAGATGGTGGCCGAGGGCTACTACGGCACCAAATGCATCCGCCAGGTCAACGACCGCGGGCCGCGCGTCGACATGCCGATCCTTAACGCGGTCTACCGCATCCTTTACGAGGGGATGCCGGCGAAGATGGCAATCGGAGCCGTCAAAGACTCGTTCTCCTGAGAATCAGGCTTTTTGGCCTGTTCAGGTGAACAATAACCCGATACAGTGTATTATATCTTATAGGTAAAACAGGAAAAGCGGAGTGCGCCGGATTCCAGAATCCGGCAGCTCCGTCAAAAACAACTCAAAATCATAGCAAAATGAGATCAATCGAAATCAACATTCAGGATGCTGTCTATTTCGCAGACAACCAGTATGTAAGCCTCGAGGCCCCGACTACGGCCGCGATGAATACCCTTGAGCAGGGCACGGGCGCCGGAGCCGATTTCCTCGGCTGGGTGAAGCTTCCTTCCGAGACCCCGCAGTCGCTTCTCGACTCGATCAGGAAAACAGCGGCGCGTCTGCGTCAGAACTGCGAGTATGTGGTGTGTGTAGGTATCGGCGGCAGCTATCTCGGCGCAAAGGCCGTCAACTACGCCCTCTCGGGTCTGTTCGATGATTTCTATGGCCCGAAGCCTAACGAGCCGAAGGTGTTGTATGCCGGGCAGAACATCAGCGAGGAATATACCGCCGAGCTTGAGCATCTTCTCACGGGAAAGACATTCGGAATCATCGTGATCTCCAAGTCGGGCACCACCACCGAGCCGGCGATCGCCTTCCGCATCCTCAAGGAGCTTCTTGAGAAGCAGGCCGGCAAGGAGAAGGCCAAAGACCTTATCGTGGCTGTCACCGACGCGAAAAAAGGGGCTCTGCGCACTCTCGCCGACAAGGAGGGCTACGAGACATACGTGATTCCCGACAACGTCGGCGGACGTTTCTCTGTCCTCACCCCCGTCGGGCTGCTTCCGATCGCCTGCGCCGGCTTCGACATAGACAAGCTCATCGCCGGAGCTCGCGAGATGGAGGAGACCACACGCCGCCAGGGTCCGGGCAATCCCGCCGAGACATACGCCCGTATGCGCAACGCCCTCTATCAGGCTGGCAAGAAGATAGAGATTCTTGTAAACTTCAACCCCAAGCTCCATTATTTCGCAGAGTGGTGGAAACAGCTCTACGGCGAGAGCGAGGGCAAGGACGGAAAGGGTATATTCCCGACATCGGTAGACTTCACCACCGACCTCCACTCCATGGGACAGTGGATCCAGGAGGGTGAGCGCACCATTTTCGAGACCGTGCTCTCCGTGAAGGAGCCGGCAATCACGCGCCGAATACCCGAGGACGCCGAGAATCTCGACGGAATCAACTACATCTCAGGCAAGAGAATCGACGAGGTGAACAAGATGGCGGAGCTCGGCACAAAGATGGCCCACGTCGACGGCGGAGTGCCCAATATCCACATCACCATCGACAAGCTCGACGAGCACGCCCTCGGCCAGCTCATCTACTTCTTCGAGAAGGCCTGCGGAATATCGGGCTACCTGCTCGGGGTCAATCCCTTCAACCAGCCCGGAGTGGAGGCCTACAAGAAAAACATGTTCGCTCTGCTCGAGAAGCCCGGTTATGAGGAGGCCACGGCCAAGATCAAGTCGAGACTCTGAGAATCGCATCGGTTTTTGCAACTGTTTGGGACTCAATTGAATTAGCAGGGGATGACTGCAAGGTTGTTGCAGTCATCCCCCTCTTTTTAGTATTATTTATGATTGCGGACGTGTGTTTTTATCGACGTTTTTCTTTGATTGATACCATGTTGTGTATTAACTTTGCAGTATAAATCAACAACCCGAAGAAAACAATAAATACCTATATAATTATGGCAAAGAAAAAAACGGCCAAGCCTACCTCCGGCAGAATCTCCGACCTGGAGGAGAAGCGCAAGGCGCTCAATGTCACACTGGAGCATCTGGAGAAGGATTTCGGCACAGGCGCCGTGATGCGTCTCGGCGACGACGCCATCCAGAATGTGGAGACAATTTCGACCGGCTCTATCGGGCTTGACCGCGCACTCGGGGTGGGCGGCCTTCCCAGAGGCCGTGTCACTGAGATATATGGCGCGGAGTCGTCGGGTAAGACCACCCTCGCCATCCATGTCATCGCGGAGGCCCAGAAGCAGGGGGGCATATGCGCCATAATCGACGCCGAGCATGCCTTTGACCGCTTCTATGCCGAGAAACTCGGTGTGGACGTCAACAACCTCTGGATTTCCCAGCCCGACAATGGCGAGCAGGCCCTCGACATCGCTGAGCAGCTCATCAACTCCGGGGCAATCGACGTCCTGGTGATCGACTCCGTGGCCGCCCTTACCCCCAAGGCCGAGATCGAGGGGGAGATGGGCGACAAGAACGTGGGTCTACACGCTCGCCTGATGAGCCAGGCCATGCGCAAGCTCACCGGCACCATTGCCCGCACGCGCACGTGCTGCATCTTCATCAACCAGACACGTGAGAAGATCGGCGTGACATTCGGAAACCCCGAGACCACCACCGGCGGCAACGCCCTGAAGTTCTACGCTTCGGTTCGTATCCAGATCACACCGTCGTCTGTCATCAAGAACGGCGATAACCCCGTGGGACGCATGGCCAGGGTGAAGGTCGTGAAAAACAAGGTGGCGCCACCCTTCAAGAAGGCTGAGTTCGAGATTATGTTCGGCGAGGGCATATCGAAGGCCGGAGAGGTGCTCGACTGGGCCGTGG
Organism: Porphyromonadaceae bacterium UBA7087; assembly: GCA_002493515.1. GTDB lineage: Bacteria > Bacteroidota > Bacteroidia > Bacteroidales > Muribaculaceae > Lepagella. Next base: position 7,873 of record DKYZ01000083.1, read on the forward strand.
AGCTCGGCATCGTGAAGAAGTCGGGAGCCTGGTTCAGCTATAACGGCAGCAAGCTCGGACAGGGCCGCGACGCCGTAAAGGCCATGATCAAGGATAATCCCGAGCTTATGGAGGAACTCGCCACAAAGGTCAACGAGGCTCTCGACAAGATTGACAAGGAGAAGAAAACCGGTGGCCTCAATCCTTTCCTTCCCTCGAAGGGAACGAAAAAGGTAGATGCCGACGAGGATGACGAGGAGGTTGAGATCGACGACGATTTCGAGGAGGCCGCCGAGCCTGCCGATGATCTTTTCGGTGAGGATTTCGAGGTGGAGGACGATGTCTGAGAAAATGCCTGGATACATGGATTGATTAAAAACCGCTGATTCCGGCTGTATGAAAAGTATTCCGATTCATGCAGCCGGAATTTTTTTGTGGAAACATGCCGCAGTTATAGGATAAATTGACTATATTTGCCGAATAAACCGGACGGTCGTTTGCTTTCCGCTCCGGCATAACCTTCGGCTGCGCCGTGAAAGGGGTGGCCATTAAGATTTATTAGATGCGCTATATACCTGATTTCAAGATTCTTATTGTCTTTTTAGCTTTTATGGGCGTCAGCATCAATGCCGGGGCCGAGAATAAATCCCATATTGTAGACAGTCTGCGTAACTGTCTCAGGACAGCCTCCGGCTCCACCGACAGCCTGAGGATTCTCTATGACATTTATGATATAAAATTTTCCAACCGCGAAGACAAGACGGAGGGATGGGAGATTCTGGACCTTGCGAGGCGCACGGGCAACAATTCGGCGGCCTATGACATTATCCGTCGCCTGTCTGTGAAATATCTCAAGAACGATTCTGTGCTCAATGAGCTTGACCACATCGTCAGAAGCATGCCGGACAGCCGCGACCACCGTGGCACGGCCGTCTTCATCAGTACGCAGAAGACGGTAGGAATGCTGAGATATTCGTCAGACGCGAAGATTGACAGTCTGCTCTGCCACGCGCTCGCCAACGATACAGGCACCGTCTCCGGCGACCTCTATTCCGAGATCGACAGGCTCTATAAAATCTGTCTGTATCTCTCATCCGAGACGCAGGGCGGCATGTATCTGAGCTATCTCGAGAGGCTGGGTTCGCTGATAGAGCGTCTCCCCAAGGAGTCGAATCCCCTTAAAAGCCAGTATTACACCACCACCGCGAATATCTATTCCCTGAACGCGATGCATGAGAAGGCCGTGAGTGCCGACAAGAAGTTGCTCACTATCATAGAGGGGCTGGAGAAGCAGTTTGCGGCGCAGGGTCGCCGCTACAGGAATTACGATATCAACAAATACGTGTGCTATCGCCGTATGCTCGGCAATTACAAGGCTCTGACCCCGGGGGAGGTGGAGCATTGCTATGACGAGATACTGCATCTGGAGCGTGTCAACAGTAAAATCGCCCAAGACCAGGAGGCAAATCCCCGTGCCACGGCTTTCTACTACATGGCCACGAGGCAGTATGACCAGGCGATTCCCCTGATATTGAAACAGCTCGATAATCTCGACGACATGCATGTGCGCCGCCAGCTGCTCGGCATGCTCGCCGAGGCGGCGGAGGTCAACGGCGACCAGGCCACTCTCGTGAAGGCCCTGAAGGAATACAGCCGCTCTCTCGAGGAGTATATCCGGTCGCGTTCGGAGCAGGCTTACCGCGAGCTGCAGCTCAGATATGATGTCGACGAGCTCAAGAGCAAGAATGCCGGACTTGCAATCATGCAGAAAGAGTCGAAGATTGTAACGCGCAACAAGGTGATAAGCGTGGCCCTTATCGGCGTGCTTGTGCTCGCGGTGCTTCTTTTCATCCTTCACCGGTTCTATCTCCGCGAGAAGAATCTCAATGTCCGTCTCACCAGGGATAAATCGTCGCTCGACAACAGGCTCAAGTCGATGAAGCGCATCAACGACGAGCTGGAAAAAGAGCGTCCCTCCGGCAGAAACCCCGGCACCCCCTCACGTTAATCGTTAATCATTAATCGTTAATCACTTATCGTTCATAGTTCATAGTTCATAGTTAATCGTTAATCCTGATCTCCATGACAACCGCCTCCATAGTGACATACCGCACTCCCGACAGCGACCTGACGACTGCCCTGAGGTGTATTCTCGCCGACGGGGTTGACAAGGTCTATGTCGTTGACAACGCCTCCGAGGAGCGTGTGCGCGGCATTGCGGAATCCTTCTCCGATGTGGTGTATATTCCCAACGCCAACACCGGTTTCGGTGCGGGCCACAACATCGCGATCAGGGAGGCGTCGCTTTCCGGCGCGCGTTATCATCTGGTGGCCAATGCCGACACCTACTGGAAGCCGGGGGTGGTTTCCTCCCTTGTATCCGTGATGGATACGAACGCAGATGTGGCCCTTATCACCCCGAAAGTGTTCTATCCCGACGGGCGGTTGCAATACACGGCCAAGATGTGTCCGACGCCCCTTGACCTGATTTTCAAGCGTTTCCTTCCTCCCTCGCTCACACGGAGGCGCATGAGGCGGTTTACCCTGGCCTTTACGGGCTACGACCGCGTGATGGACGTCCCCTACATGCACGGATGCTTCATGCTCTTCCGCGTCGCTCCACTCGTGGAGATAGGCATGTTCGACGAGCGTTTCTTCATGTATCCAGAGGATATCGACATAACGCGTCGCCTACACGAAAAATACCGTACTCTGTTCTACCCCGGCGTGTCCATCGTCCACGCCCATGCCGCGGCCTCCCGCACCAGCCTGCGTATGCTCCGCATCCACATCTCCAACATGATCCGCTATTTCAACAAATGGGGCTGGCTCAACGACCCCCTGCGCCGCGCCGCCAACCGCCGCCTCCGGCGCGAGCTGCGCCGCTGACAAGGGGGGTGACGCCAACATTCGCTGTGTGCCGTTTCTGGAGCAAAACGCAGTGCAATTATCAACCAAAATCAGGAAAAACAGCGCCTGTAGTGGGCCTATCCGATTGATTTAACATTATTTAATGTAATTTAACAATCGGGGGGGGTAATTTGTTAAATTATTAGTACTTTTGCAATCGGCTTGCCGTGTCGGCAGCCGATTTCCTTATTTACTGTTTTTTTATCAACCGAAACGTATCTATGGCGCTATCCTTAATCATGACAAGTATTTTCTCCGCCCTCCCCTATCTTGTCAGAAACGCGGCGGGTTCAGTAATCGCGGGCATATTTGTCGTGATTGCGTTCATAGCGCTTTTGCTTCTGGCCATACGCGCCTTTTATCCCCGCTCCACCTTTTCTTCGGCATCCATCTTCACAGCCGTGGTCCTGGCTGTGCTTCTAAGTCTGCAATTTGTGCCCATGTGCGCCTGCATAGCGATGAAATGGAGAGTCGATGACTTCCGGGAATGGCTGGATGACTCCATCGTGCACCCACAGCTTTACGAGGTCCCCAGGGAGATACTTCCCGAAGAATCGACCCAGATAGTGGAGAGGGCCACAAGGGAATATCCTGTGCTCGGACTTCTGTTCTGTTCCGGGAAATTCACAGGTTACGACACATCCAACATCGCGGGCGGCATAGCCGACGAGCTCGACAGCGAACTTAACCGCATGATCGGGTGGATGCTTGCCATCTCTCTGGCAGAGACGGCCCTGGGTGCATTCATCATCATCAGGATGCTTGATGCCCGGGCCTCACGGCGTTCAAGGGAGAGAGCCTCCAGGCTGACGGGCCGCGCCGGCGCCGGAAGCCGTTCGCGTCGCGGCCGTCCGGGCGTCTCTTCCCGCACTGTCCGCAGATGACGGACCAATAACGAAAACAACAAAAATTCCATACTATGGCAAACCATATCATGATTGGAATCGGTGGCACCGGATATAAGGTGCTTCGTGATTTCCGCAAACGACTATGGGGCGAGCAGCCCGACATCAGGAAACGCCACAGTCTTCCTGTAAGGTTTCTTTACATAGACAGCGACGAGCTCAACAAACCTGAAAACATCGCAGGCAACCCCGACCTCCGGGTAAACGGCCAGGACACTGCCATCACGCCGGATGAGTATCTGAACATCAAGAACGTGAACCTGAACTCAGTGTTCGACAATCTCGGAGGCTATCCCCGTCTGCGCCACGTTGTTGGCAACGGTGCCTTCATTCGGTCGTGCATGGGAGAGGTAGGCGCGGCAGCCGGCCAGAAACGTCGCGCGGGAAGGATTCTTTTCGCCAACAATGCCCACACCTATATCAACAAGATTCACAACATCGTGCAGGAGCTGAGCGAGACAGTAGGTAACGCCAAAGACCTCAACATATACATATTCGCCGGTCTCGCCGGAGGCACCGGCTCCGGCTCCATCGTGGATGCCGTCTCCCTGCTTCTCGCCGACGAGTCGCTTGCCGGCGCGAGCATAGAGGTCTTCGCGATGATTCCCGAGCAGCTTCCCCCCGCCGGAGCCGACGCCGGAAGGTATCATGCCAACGGCTATGCCGCCCTCATGGAGCTGTCGGCACTCAATGCCGGCGTCTTCCAGCCGTGTGACGTGGTGAAAGGTCTTCCCCACATCACGCTCACCCGTCCGGGAGACAACAAGCAGTTCGGGCTTACGGTCTATACCAACGTCAACCGCAACGGGGCCATGGTGGATTCATACACCGTGCTTCCGCAGCTTGTGGCAGACATGATGTATTTCCGTATATTCTCTCCCGAGACAGAAGACATGAAGGCTCTCACAAGCCACTTCCGCAGCGAGAACCGTCCCGATTTCCTTGTGGAGTACCGTACGGACACACGCCCGGGAAAGCCGCTTGAGCGAGCCAGGACAAAGGCTGTCGGGTCGTTCGGAATAAAGAGAGTGCGCTACCCCGACGAGAAGCTTGTGGCAATCGCCAGCGAGTCAATCGCCCGCGACGTGATGAAAATGTTCCTATACCTGAACTTCGATTCCGACGCAGGCTTCGTGAATGAGCCGAAGAAGGAGTCGAAGGACTACAATGAATACCTAAAGCGGGAGAATCTGAAGAACTGGAAACTGTCGGACGCCGACCTTTCTCTGAGCGTGCCCATCCTGAAGCCCGTTGACGGCAAGATTCCCCCTACAATCGACCAATACTGGGAGTCGGTATCAATCGACTATGATTATCCGACAGCCTCACAGATGGGACAGCCGCTGCAGATTCTCGAGCAGTATTTTGAGGACAGATACAAAGGGGAGCTTCCCGAGGATGTCTTCCGCGAGGAGAAGGGTGTGGAGGCTTACTTCCAGGCAAAGGCCAAGGACCAGGTGATTTCCGACAGCGCCGACGTGATAGTCGGGGCCATAGCCGACAATCTCTTCAGCCAGTGGCAGCAGGGGGTTTACTCTGCCTACGACGTGCGCCGCATATCCGAACGCATCCTGGAGATGCTTCAGGAAAAGAACAAGAACATGGACGCTGAGGCGCTTTCCCTGGAAGACGAGATGCAGTCGCACGGCAAGATTCTTCTTGAGATCGCGGATGATTTCAAGAATGTGGGTCTGGTAGGGATTATCCTGAAAAAGAAGAAGGAGAGCTACTTCATGGAATATGCGAAGACTCTGGCCGCCAAATATTCGGCACGCACACGCCTTGCTTCGCTCTATATTTTCCAGCGCAGGCTTATTCCCAGACTTGTGCAGCGTTTCTCCGGACTCGTGACCGACATACAGGAGTTCCTGGGCAAACATCAGGAATACATAGAGTCTTACGGTGCCCTTATCGGCGGAAACACACCGGCGCGTGAGCCGGATTTGCGGCTCGCCAACGTCGAGGTGGCCGATGTGGAGCGTCTGGTGAAGTTTACCGACGACCTCCTTCACGACCGCCAGAAGATGGAGCTCCTGAGCCAGAAGATGCGTGATTTCATCGCTGAGGGCTCAGGGAAATCGTTTGCAAAGGCCTCGCGGAAGATGGTTTCGGTCAACCTTGAGGAGGCTGCGGTAAGTGTGCTCAAAGACAGTATCCTGACATATCATTCCGAGCTGATGCGGGAAAGGCCCGTGCTCGGGCTGAACGTCCTAGAACAGCTTTACCAGATGTATGGAGGAAGCGAGGACGAGATCGGGCGCTTCGCGTCGACGATTGTCAACAACAGCGAGGTGTACATATCCCTCAAGGACCAGGAGGTGGACCGCAATATGCGCAACACCGAGAATCCGGCCTCGACGGCTGCGGCCGGACCCAACACTATCATGCTTGTGTGCATTCCCGGGGTGAAGACCGACGACGACCGTCTGAAACAGTTTGTGGAGACACTGCGAATCAAGCTGCGCCAGGCCTTCAACGCCTCCGAGACCAGGAAATTCCGCATGATGGAGTCGCCGCGTCCGGATGAGATTACAATAGTGACGTATCAGAACATATTCCCGCTGAGGGCCATTGACTACATGCCTTTCCTCAAGAGCAAGTATGAGCAGCTTGTAGCCAGCTCCAACGAGGCTACCAACACAGCCAACAAGATTCTTCTCCATTCCGAGGGCGACGGCTCCGAGCTTCCTCCGCTTTTCGGCGAGGGTGAGGGTCCCACAGGCGACGCCGTGATAAAATATATCTTCCTGGCAGTGGCATATGGAATAATAAAGCCCGGAGAGGATGATTTCGGCAACAAGGGCTGGGGATCCGTGACGGCGGATGATTTCGGGGTAGAGACATTCTCTCTGCTGTCGAACACATTCACCGGCATCGTCTCCTCTCCGTCAATGACTCCCGAGGCCATAGCGGATATAGTTGAGAATGTGGACAGGGTGACGGCCACTCCCCACCACGTGAACGAGAAGGCGGCAATGGCCCAGACGGTGAAAGACCTTATGAAAAACAAGGTCCTTCCCGAGGCCGGGTCTCCCAATAACGATCTGTATAAGAAATATGCCGCCCAGGCCAAGGACGCGCTCAAAGTCCTGGCCTGACGCTGGTTTCATAAAATAAGAACACTATGTCATCAACAGTTTCAAGCCGGCGTCCCGCAGCCAAGGGGAATATCAAGACCGGCATATGCGAGAACCATAATTATACAAATCCCGATACCGGCGAGACTGGCGATTGCCCCAAATGCGCTTCGGGCGAACGCCAGAATGTGAACGTGCAGCGTCTTTCCGATTTCCGCTGCCAGGTCTGCGGAGGCAAGCTGACTCCCGTAAAGACTTCACTGCCTATGTCGAAAATATTCATGGGCCTGGCAGGAGTGGCCGTCATAGCCGTCATTCTGCTTTTTGTCTTCAAGCCCTGGGGAGGCGAGTCTGAAGTGGACAACACTCCCGTAAGTGCATACCAGCCTGTGAACCCCCCGGCTCAAAAGGAGCCTGCCCGTAATGAGGCGGAGACCTCGGTTAAGAAGGGATCCGAAGAGGGCAAGACGAATGTCGCTGAGGCCAAGTATGCGAAAAAGACCGTGACTGACCGTGTTGCCGATACCGCCAATACTGCAGCCAAGTCATCATCGCGCAGTGTCCTGGGGGGCGCTGCCGTGCTGGTGAAGGAGAGCAGCGGCTATACCACCATCAGGTTCAAACGCAGCTATAACCTTGATCTCGGAAAGACCGACGGCTCCACGCTGACGGTCGGCCCTGGCGACGAGATCTATATGGCAAACGTGAGAAACGGCTTCCTTTATTCCGGACAATACAAATCGTCCTCAGGGGAGGAGACACAGCTTTCCGGACTGAAGGTCCGGCTGTGATATGGGGAAATGTTTCATGATGAAGACCTTGGGTGGATATATGGCGGCTATGTCCGTCATCATGGCGGTAGCCGGAAGTACGGCTGCCGCCGACACGCGGGTCTGCGCTGCCCCCGTGGCGAGGCATAATGTGTTCACTCCGGCCCTGAAGACCATGCTGCCGCCGGAAATTGTCGATTTCGTGGAGAGGTATCTCTACCAGCGTCTTTTTGAAGACCAGGACAGAACCGCCACTCTCCGGCGTCTCGATTTCGACGAGGTTTCATTTACTTTCCCTTTGGATACGTGTGGCGTCAGACGCCTGTCGGAGGCTGACGGCCTGGCGTATCTTCTTGACCGGGGAAGAACATACCGGATATCCTGGTACAAAGGTGATGAGATGATCGGGGAAATGAGTTTCCCGGCATCGTTCAACCTCATCCTTTTCACCAATCAGAAAGAAAGTTACAGTGACTTATGCGCTCTGCTCCAGCGGCTGTCGCAGGAGAGCGGGACGGAAAGCACACGTTTTGTCGGGACTGACATGCATCCGGAAGATGAGCCGATCCATCGCAAGGGGATAGAGTTCTATCTCGGACATCTTACCTCCGACACTTATCTCGACAGCTCGACGGGACGTCCCGTATGGAGCCGGGAATATCCGGCGGAGTCTCTCGCCAATCTTTTTATAGACAGACGTCCTGTGGCGGATGTCTCTGCCTCAGTGGCTGTGAAGGCATACAACGGCGACTCGACGGTGGTGAGGCTGCCTTTCAGGAGAGTTCGTGAGCTGATGGACTCCACCGGGTGTCACCCCTATTTCGGAGTGAGCGAAGTGGACGGCAAAACCGGCAGGATCAGCATGGTGGCCGTATACCACAATCCCACGGTGGCCTACCTGCACAAGATGGAGGTGTCGGCGCTCCCCGAGGAGTTGTGGAGCGGCAGCGGAACCCCGACTCTTGAGATAAGTCTCATCCCTTATATAAAACTGCATAATCTTGACGACCTGTGGGGGCGTAAACAAACTACGGATAATTGACAATGAGAAAATCGATTCTGACATTCGCGGTGTCGCTCATGGTATCGGCATACGCGTCTTCGGCCGCAGCACAGTCCGTCAAGGATGTGATAGGCGACAAGACCGGGAAATACATTTATGCACAGGCTTACGACACATCGGCCGAAGAAGCCTACAATCTTGCCTCGGCAGAGCTTGACTCACGTGTAGAGGCATATCTCGGTGAGAACAGGAAAAAGAAATATAACCGGGAGTGGAGAGACTGGGTGAAGCGCATCGTCAACGAGAAATACGGCAGGACGAGGGTGTTCCTGTATCTTTCTTCCACCGACCTGGAGCCAGAGGCTCAGAAAAGCTCTCTGCCCCCTCAGAAACCGGTTGAAGACAAAGTTGACAATGCAAAGGCTGACGAGGCCAAGGCGCCGGAGGCAGCCGTAGTTCCGGAAACTGCAGATACACCGGAATCCATTGACAGGCCGGAAACTAAAGAGGGAAACGTTGCCGCCGATTCGGACTCCTCAAGGGCAGAATTGCCTGAGGGTGCGCTCGGGGATCTGATAAGGAACATTCTCGATGAGAAGGAGGGTGACAGCGTCCGCTCACTGCTTTCCAAGGCGAGGAATATGCGCGTGATCGGGCTTTTCGGAAGCGGAGACAGCAAATACGTAGCCTATGCCTGTCTGGTGACAAAGGGTTCTGACGGAATCCATGTCTATTCTCCCAAGAGAAAGGATGGAACCCGTGTGGACTATCGCAGCGGTAAGGCCGTATCTGCCACAGACGGCCCGATGCTTTACTGGTTTTTGAAAAAATAATATGGAAAAGCTAAATATCGATATGTACAGGAATATTGACAGGATAACAAGATGGCTGTGTCTTTTGCTTGTCTTCGCCCTTCCATCGGAAGCGGCGATACTGTTTCATTGAGTGTGT
>DKYZ01000117.1:0-864 GCA_002493515.1 Porphyromonadaceae bacterium UBA7087
TCCTTTCCCTTGCCGTCCTGGGAATATAGGGGATAGTCCTTCAAGGCTTCCTCCAACTGGGGTGTCTGTAGTCTGCACATAATCTTATGCTTAATCAAATTTGGATCGTTGCGAAATCGGGGTCATATATGAGGTCGTTCTCTATGAGGTGTCCGTATGCCTCGGCGGCGAGACGTGAGGCCCATTCGTTGCGGTCGTCATAGTGACCTTTGCGGTAGTTGTGGGCCAAAGCCTTCATATAGCCAAGGAAGACCTTGAAAGCCTGTTGCTGGAGGTATCGGTGCATGGCGGTCATGGCCATGCCGGTCTTTTCGGTGCTGCTCACCTTGCCGTTCACAAAGTTCTCAAACTCGCGGACGAAAGCCTTGTCGCCCTCGGCGACGGTCATGAAATCTATGTCTGTATTCATGTCGTTGGTGGTTAGATTGTTGCTTGATTGTATATATAGGGTTCGGGCGACACATTGTATATATAATCGCCACAACGTACCAAGAGACATCGGTCGCCATAGTACAGTTTCCTCATGCCTCTGACACTTCCGCTCTTGTGGAAGTTCGGGAAGCGACTGATGACTACCCGCTTTCCCTCCTCGATGGTCATTCTTTTCACTCGCATAGTTCCTTATTATTTGAGGGTTGCTAACTGTCGATTCTTTTCCCTCTTGTGAAGCTCCTTTGAGCTTCCCGGTCGGGAGAACCGTTTTTCGTGCAAGTGACAACTGCGGACACAAAGGAGTATAAGGCAAGAGTGGAGGCGGCGACTGCGACCGGGATACCCATTTTCGAGGGACGAGAAAATGCGGAGGGTCACGGTCGCAGTCGCCGACGGAAAGCATAGCGGCTCTTGCCGTTGCTCCCGTCCGCA
>DKYZ01000117.1:1121-6721 GCA_002493515.1 Porphyromonadaceae bacterium UBA7087
CTCTTGCCGTTGCTCCCGTCCGCAGTAACTTTGCACAGAAAAACCTCTCCGACACGGAAGCGCAAAAGACGCGTCCAAAAGAAAAGCTCGAAGGTTATCCGAAGTAAAAACCGAAAACGTTTTTTCAGCACAAATCGCCGCAACGTGCTTAATAATAGATACATAGCATTAGCGCTTGCTCTTAATTTTTCAGATATATTATACAAATCCTTGAAATTGCTACATAGATATGCCTCTTAGAGCTGCTGGTCATAGGGTTTATAATCCTCTTCTGTACCCCAGCCGTCCATATAGAATAATACACAATTGTCCATGCCGAGTTTTGACTTTTTATGGCTGTTTTAGAGCCAAATTAGTCAAAACTCGGCGTGATTTATTTGCAGTGTGAGAATAATTTACTAACTTTGGCGCATGAAAATCAAGAAACCCAATACCCCGGTGCTTATTGGACGGCACGAAGAATGTGATATTCTTAAAGAATGTCTGGAATCAAGCCGGTCTGAATTTGTCATAGTATGCGGTCGTAGACGTATAGGAAAGACTTTTCTCATCGATCAGTTCTTTGAGAACAGGTACGATTTCTCGTTTGTCGGCAAGCACCGGACCAAGACCCAGACCCAGTTGAGCTATTTCTCCAAGGCTATGAGGAAATATTCCGGGATGAAACAGACTGCATATGCCGATTGGTATGACGCATTTGATGCACTTGAGGAATATCTGGAAACGCTTCCCACAGACCGCAAGAAGGTCATTTTCATTGATGAGATGCCTTGGATTGATTCCCAGCGGTCGACTTTCGTCAGTGCTCTTGAAAATTTTTGGAACGCATGGGCAAACCGCAGGTACGATATAGTGCTGATAGCATCTGGATCTGCAACTTCATGGATGGCTGATAAGCTTATTGAGAATCAAGGTGGACTGCACAATCGTATCACACGCAGACTTTACCTTGAGCCTTTTACATTAGCTGAGACAGAGCAATATCTCCAGTCATTTGATTCTCCGTTGACACGTTATGATATTTTGCAATGTTATATGTTCACAGGCGGAATACCTTTCTACTTGAGTCTGATGAATCCAAAATTGAGTGTGGCGCAGAATATCGACAAATTGTTTTTTGATAAAAACGCGCCACTCCGAAATGAATACGACGAACTGTACAGTGCTTTGTTTTCCCACGTTGATTCTTACCTCAAGGTTATTGAACTTCTGAATAATCATAAGTATGGTTTGACAAAACGAGAAATTGGCAATGCTACCAAATTCAATGGGAAATACTTAAATACAATACTTAACAATCTCGAACAATGCGATTTTATTGACAAATATGAACTTTTCGGGAAAAAGAATATGTTGGTATATCGGCTTGTCGATTTTTACACTTTGTTCTATTTCAAGTTCATCCATAACCGACATGAAAAAGATACAGAATGGTGGAGTCACAACCTTGAAGCTTCCGGTATCAAATCATGGATGGGACTGACATTTGAGTTGATCTGCATGCGTCATCACAAACAGATAAAAAAAGCTTTGGGAATATCAGGGATTGGCACATCCATATCAACATGGAAATGCATGCCTGATGCAGATAATGAAATACCCGGAGCCCAAATAGATATGCTTATTGAACGATCGGACAGGATAATACATCTGTGTGAGATGAAATTCAGCGAAGAGGAGTATTGCATATCAAATGACTATGAAATGAGGTTGCGTAGAAGAATGGGGATTTTCAAAGAACGGACCAAGACAAAGCAGCCTTTGGTACATACTTTTATCACAACATTTGGCATAGGCAGAGGGAAACATAACAGCATCGTGCATAGCGAGGTTACAATGGACAATCTTTTTGATTCCTGACTATGCATGCAATTCCACTTCCGGAGTCTGTCATGCACAATCATAGTGAGGATAACCCTCACCGAACCCCCGGTTGGCAAATGTAAACCATAGACAGAGAATATGACACGGCAGTACATAGCCATTGACCTTAAGAGCTTTTACGCCTCGGTGGAGTGTGTCGAGCGGGGACTTGATCCGCTCGACACCTGCCTCGTCGTGGCTGACGCGTCGCGCACGGAGAAGACCATCTGTCTGGCCGTGTCTCCGGCCTTGAAGGCTTACGGTACAGGAGGGCGGCCACGTCTGTTCGAGGTGGTGCAGAAAGTCAGGGAGGCGAATTACCATCGCGGGCGTCAGGGGAAGTCATACTCCAAGGCAGTGCTCGATTCGCATCCGGAGATTGCCATCGATTATCTTGTCGCGCCACCCCGTATGGCGCACTATATCGAGTACAGCACAAGGATATACAAGATTTATCTCCGGTTCATCGCTCCAGAGGATATCCATGTCTATTCCATCGACGAGGTGTTTATGGATGTGACGGAATATCTGAACATCTACGGACTTACCGCACACGAAATGGCCATGAAAATGATTCGTGAGGTGCTTGCGGAGACCGGGATAACCGCGACGGCTGGAATCGGTACAAACATGTATCTGTGCAAGATAGCCATGGATATTGTGGCGAAGAAGATGCCGCCCGACAAGGATGGTGTACGGATAGCCGAGCTCGATGAAATGTCATATCGCCGCGAGCTGTGGGAGCATGCTCCTCTCACTGACTTCTGGCGTGTCGGCCGAGGCATAGCCAACCGGCTTGCACCTTACGGAATCCTGACAATGGGCGACATTGCCCGTTGCTCGATAAACAACGAGGATTTCCTCTACAAACTGTTCGGGGTGAACGCCGAACTACTGATTGACCATGCCTGGGGCTGGGAGCCGGTCACGATGGACTATGTGAAGTCATATCGCCCCGAGACGAAAAGCATGAGCAGCGGTCAGGTGCTTCAATGCGCCTATACTTCCGACAGAGCAAGAAACGTGGTACTTGAAATGGCCGATGCCGTCTCTCTCGACCTGATAGACAAGCGTCTTGTCACTGACCAGCTCGTACTGACCGTAGGTTATGACATCGAATCCCTGACAGATCCGGCTATCCGGGCAAAATACCACGGCAAAATCACCACAGACTATTATGGGCGACAGGTTCCGGCCCATGCCCACGGCACAATCAATCTGGACCGCCCGACTTCCTCTGCCTCGATTCTCACTGACAAAACGGCTGCGCTTTACGACCGAATTGTCAATCCCTACCTGCTTGTGCGTCGCCTGACACTTTCCATCAACCGGCTGATGGATGAGAACGAGGCGGAAAGGCGCCGTCAGCCTGTCCAGCTTGACCTATTCTCCGATTACGGGGAGATAATGCGGCAACGGGAGCGCGATGAAGAGGAACTTGCCAAGGAGCGCCGCCGTCAGGAGACTATGTTGAAAATCAAGAAGATGTTCGGCAAGAACGCCATACTCAAAGGCCTTAATTTTGCAGACGGGGCTACGCAGCGCGTCCGTAACCAGCAGATAGGAGGACATCATGAGTAAATATGACGACATAATCAATCTTCCGCATCACGTGAGCAGTATCAGGACACCGATGCCGATGGAGAGCCGTGCGGCCCAGTTCGCTCCCTTCGCCGCCTTGACAGGGCATGACGAGGCTATCAATGAGACGGCCCGACTCACGGCCTCAAGGAAGACACTGTCGGAATTCGAGCAGGACCGACTGTCAAAACGACTTGCCTGTGCCCTTGAACTCCAGTCTGTCGTGACTCTCACACATTTTATACCTGACGAACTTAGGGAGGGCGGACAATATGTGACGGCCAGTGGTATCATGAAGAAAGTGGATGAGTATGAAGGTCGAATCATTCTAAGGGACGGACTCAGCATACGGCTTGCCGATGTATTCTCCATTGAGGGCGGTATTTTCAATGATTTCGATGATTAGTACATCGCATTGTTGATAGGGAAACTCCTGATAATATAGTCTGAAAAGATTATCCAGTTTGATTGCGAGATCATATCATTGCCGGGATTCATCTGATATTTCAGAGCCGACATCCTCACGTACCAGTTTCAGGCAGTTTCGCATAGCCGCTTGACAAGCGTTAACCCGCTGTATAATAGCCGACAACAGTACTTCCGCGCAGTCAGATACTTTTCTCAGTAATGGCTCGAATGAGTCGGTTTCCCTTTATTGAGGTCGTCTATGTTGATTTTTGTTGTCCATTTACATACGGCACACATGCGGTTGTAAATTAGCGATTCGAATCACTTTTCCGGGTCTTGTCTTTCCAGATACGACCGTGGCCTTGCGTTTCGTCAACAATCACTAACACCGTATTTGACAATGGCTTCGATAAAAGTTAAGTTCAGGCCCTCGACTGTCGCCGACCGCGAGGGTGCAATCTATTACCAGATAATCCATGAGAGGAAAGTGCGCCAGCTGCCCACAGACTATAAGGTATTCCAGTCGGAGTGGGACGAATCCCGCTCGATGGTGGTTGCTGCCCATGACAGCGGACGCAAACCACAGCTCCTGTCAATCCGCGAGCGTATTCGTTGGGACGTGGAGCGGCTGACGAGGATTGACCGCAGGCTGAAGGCCGGGGGCATGGCCTATACCGTTGACGACGTAATCGACGGGT
Source organism: Porphyromonadaceae bacterium UBA7087 (assembly GCA_002493515.1). GTDB lineage: Bacteria > Bacteroidota > Bacteroidia > Bacteroidales > Muribaculaceae > Lepagella. Next base: position 5,672 of record DKYZ01000117.1, read on the forward strand.
TCAACCGATATGCTCAGGAATACTCCCTGTTCAACTTCATGGAGAGTCTCATCGCCAGACTCAGACAGCACGGCAGAGTCAGGACGTGCGAGTCCTACCGGTCCACCCTCAACAGTTTCAGGAAATTCCTTGAGGACCAGGCGCCTGATGACAATCACCACCAGAATGGGGATATAATGCTCGACAGCATCACATCCAATGTCATGGAGGCATATGAGGCATGGCTCAGGCAGAGGGGTGCGTCGCCCAACACAATTTCCTTTTACGCCAGGATACTCCGGGCTGCATACAACCGTGCGGTGGAGGATGACATCATCGAGAACCGCAATCCGTTCCGCAAGGTATATACAGGAGTTGACAAGACTGTAAAAAGGGCGTTGCCGCTGACATCGATCAGGAAAATCAGGTCACTGGACCTGTCGCTCAGCCCGTCGCTCGATTTTGCGAGGGATATGTTCATGATGAGCTTCTACCTGCGCGGCATGAGCTTTATTGACATGGCGTTCCTGAAGAAGAGCGACCTCAGGAACGGGTGCGTGACCTACCGGCGCCACAAGACCGGCCAACAGCTGGTCATCGCATGGACAGATGAGATGCAGGTCCTTCTCGACAAGTACCCTGAAAACGGCAGCGGCTACCTGCTCCCCATAATCCGCAATCCGGGCACCGTGGAGCTGTACGCCTACCGCAATGCCGGCTACAACATAAACAGGAGTCTGAAAAAGGTCGCGGAGAAGGCGGGGATTGATGTACACCTTACTTTATATGTGGCCCGCCACAGCTGGGCATCGGCGGCAAAGGCAAAGGGCATCCCGCTGTCGGTAATCAGCGAGGGGCTCGGACACGATTCGGAAGCCACCACACAGATATATCTGGCGAGTCTCGACACCTCGGTAATAGACAATGCAAACTCCCTTATCATGCAAAGCCTGAAATAGCGGCGACAGCTCTAAGATTCCGCCCATATGGATACACGTCGACGCCCCGGCACCGGTAGGTCCTGGGGCGTTGACGTGTTTAGCAACTATCCAAATCGCTTGGTAAGTGATA
>DKYZ01000139.1:0-407 GCA_002493515.1 Porphyromonadaceae bacterium UBA7087
GAAGCTCATGCTCGGCTATTATCCTGTGGAGAGGGGGGAGATAACGGTGGCCGGGCGCCCGCTTGACGACTACAGCGTGAGGTGGTGGCGCCGGAGGTGCGGCGTGGTGATGCAGGACGGCGTGATCTTCTCGGAGTCGATAGCGCGCAACATCGCCGTGGACGACGGCGACATTGACGACGGGCGGATGCGCGAGGCGGCGCGCATAGCGTGCATCGGCGACTACATCGAGTCGCTGCCGCTGAAGTACGACACGAAGATCGGGCGCGACGGGGTTGGCCTGAGCCAGGGACAGCGGCAGCGCATACTCATAGCGAGGGCGGTCTACCGCAACCCGGACTTCATCCTCCTCGACGAGGCGACCAACGCCCTGGATGCCAGGAACGAGCGGGCGATTGTGGAGAACC
>DKYZ01000139.1:677-6787 GCA_002493515.1 Porphyromonadaceae bacterium UBA7087
GCCGACCGGATAATCGTCCTCGACAAGGGGCGCGTGGCCGAGACCGGAACCCATGCCTCGCTGATCGCCCTCCGTGGCGTCTACCACACACTGGTCAGGAACCAGCTCGAGCTGGGCAACTGACCCCCCGGAGCGGCGGACGTCCCCGTCCGCCAGCCTCTACGCACAGAGTGTGCAATGTTCCACCTCGTTCCCATGACAAGTTCCCAAATGAGCGGAGCGAATGAGAGTTCTGCGCGCGCCGCAGGCCCTCGGAGTTCCTGTGGCCGTCGGCCACAGCCATGTCGAGAAAACCATATGGAAGCACCGACGGCGCCGCCTGTCGGCAGTGCGAACTCTAAGGATCTTCGCCCGGCTCTGTGGCGGCTTCGCCGCCGTTTTTCAATCGCAGAACGGGAGAGAACACGCCTTTTGGGCTTGTCGCAGAATCATAAAGAACTTTAATTCTGGAACTTAACGAAGGAACAGAAGAACTGTGGCGCTTTCGCGCCAGGAACAGAAGAACGCTCAAAGTGCAAGCCATGACGGACGCTGAAAAATCCGCGACAAGCCGCAGGCGTATTCTTTCCCTATTCTGCATCTTCTATTTCTTAGGCGGCAATGCCGCCCCGGGGCAGTTAAGCCCTCTCGGCATTAACCAAGCGGCGGGTATATGCGTTATAACAGCGTAGTGGATTTGATCGAATCCGCCACCATTCCACAAATATTTCACAAATATTCCAATACACCCCATATATCGCCGATTGCTATGAATGACAACTCATCACACACTGACAACATAAAGGACACCGACAAAAAGAAATCACACAGACCCCGAAGATGGTTCTCAATTGTCGGCATTGTCCTCGGCGCGCTCGCAGTTCTGGTCATCATCCTGGCGCTTGGCGTAACGTTGTGGCTTACCCCACACAGAGCCGCGTCGCTCATATGCAAGGAGACCGCGAAACAGATCAACGGTCGCCTGCAAGTAGATGAGGTGCGCTACTCCATATGGTCGTCATTCCCCGATATCCGCATAGAGACCGACTCGGTGACACTGATTTCCAATGCCCTGCCCACCAAAAACGACACACTGGCCTGCGTCTCAGGGTTGACAGGAAGCCTGAACATCCTCAAAGCCCTCGGCGGCAATATCGACATCGGCAACGTAGACATCACGGGACTGAGGGTGAACCTCGTCAAAGTGAACGACACCCTTGCCAACTACAACATCCTCAAAGACACTGCCGCCAGAATGCCGGAAATAAAGAGTCTGGCGATAAAGAAGCTCAAACTGCATCCTGAGACCCTCATAAAATATGAAAGCCTTGGCGACTCGCTGTCGACAGCGGCAATGATCGACGGTCTTGCCCTCACCCGAAGAGACAACAGCCAGACATATATCCTCAAGACCGCAGGGAGAATACTCCTTGACTCAAAAGGAGATACGGTATTTGACAATCTGCCTGTCGGGCTCGGCGGATATGTGACAGCAAGAGACATGATGGATGAAATCACCCTTTCCGACATGTCTGTCACGGCTGGCGAACTGAAACTGAAAGCCAATGCCGGAATCAGACTGAGGCCGTCGCCCGTAGTGACCAGGCTTGACTTTGTGACGCCTCCTCTCGGGCTGTTCCAGCTTCTTATGTATATCCCCACGAATATCCTCAGCTTTCCGGACGGACTGTCGGGAAACGTCAGAGCCTCGGCAGCCGCAAGACTGCTTTCCCCCTACCCGTCAGACGACAGCCGGATTCCATACCTCGACGCGGAGCTGAGGATTGACAATGGAAAGATCTCAATTGAATATCCTGAGGGTAATAGACTGGACATCACCCCGATAAAGGCCCTGGCGTCACTGAGGCTTCGCGGGGAGCAGTCAGATTCATCCATGCTGAGCATCACAGGCCTGGAAGCTGAAAGCGACGGGCTCCGCATTAGAGGCAGCGCCTCGGCTTACGGCATAACCGGCGAAAGTGCCTTTGCGGAACTTGACTTATCGTACAACGGCAACATGCAGAAACTCGCACGTCTGTTCATGCCCCGCAACGTCAGGATAGCCTGTGGCGACATCGAGGGAGAGAGCCATATCGAGCTCGCCATACCGGCAGGCGATGGAAAAACCATCTCCAATCCGAAAGCCGACATCAGCATACGGTTGTCAAGACTCAGCGCCACATTGGAAAAGGGGGGCAGCTTCCATGCCCATGACCTCACCCTACGCGCTGACGCCAGTGCCGACAAGGTCGGCAAAAGGGGGATCAGACAGGCCACACTGCTGATGGACATAGCCCTGGGAAAAGCCGGCTATGCCGGCAATGGAGTCAACGCCGGCGCGGAAGGTCTTTCTGTAGCCATAAGGATGCCCAAGGGGTTCACGGCAGGCTACGGGACGTCATTGCAGACGCTCCCTACGGCCGACCTTTCGCTACATACATGCAAAGGAAGACTACGCATCCCTTCCGACACTGTTGATGTGTCGTTGGGAAACACCACACTGACGGCGAACATAGCAGGCGACAGCGGAAAGGCCAGTATCTCAGTTGCCGCAGCGAGATACCGGCAGGCGCAGACCGAGGCCGGAGCCGAGGGCATATCGGCAACCGTCAGCGCCCTGTCGCTGGCCAATCCCGTAATGGTGTCGCCGGGACCGGAAGCGCCCTCCACCCCGGAAGACAGCCTTACGCTCTCGTTCGCTCCCCACACTCCGGTATATGTCGGCATAAACGCCGGAAACGACCTACAGGCCTACATACAGGGAATCGCCATGAGGCTCCGTCTGGACGCCCGCGCGGGATATATCCATTCCCCGGCGTTTCCGGCCGACAATACCTTCAGCGGCCTGAAGGCGAGCATTGACAACGACTCAATCATCATACATTCGCTCAACGCACGCAGCGGAGGTTGCGCGGCATCGCTGCGCGGCAACATAAGCAACCTACGCCAGTTTATCGGCGCGGGCGCCCCCTCGATGCTGAAAATGCGGATGAGACTGGACCTCGACACCCTCGACATCAACCGGATAGCGAGGATATACGAAAACGGCGTAGCCCTTACGCAGGGAGTGGCTGCGACGCTTCCGTCGCCGAAACCGACAGTGGTGAGCCGCTCCGACTCGATGACGCTACTCGTGCCCCGGAACCTGGACGCCGCACTGGACATCACCGCCCGGCATCTGACATACACCGACCTCGACCTCACGAATGTGGGCACGACGCTGGCCATGCGCAACGGCACGGCCTATATCGACAGCCTGCGCATGACCGCCCCTTTCGGAAGGGCATCCATTGATTTTTCCTATTCCACCTCCGACACACAGGACATCTTCATGAAGGCGAATGTCAGGGCCGACAGTCTCGACATAAGACGCTTCTTCGACTGCTACCGCAACACGCTGCTTAGAATGATGCCGTATATGTCGAACTTCTCGGGAGTGATCGACGCGGAGGCCGACGGAAGGATAGATATCTTTCCGAGCATGTTTTTCAATGTGCCGTCGCTGCGGGCAGAAGTCGGTTTCACCGGCCACGGCCTCACCGTCAGGCAAAACAGATTCATAAGGCGCATTACCCGCATGATGCTCATCCGCCATTCAGACCCGATACGGATACCGACCTTCCACATGAAGGGCAACATCCATGACAATCTTATGGAACTCTATCCCTTCGACATCGAGTTCGACCGCTATACGCTCTCGGCGGCTGGTATCAACAATTTCGACGGCGACCTCTTCTATCATCTCGGAATCCTGAAATCGCCCGTGCCCTTCCCTTTCGGCATAAACGTCAAGGGAAACATCTCGATGCCGCTGCTGCGCTTCGGAGGGCCTGACTTCAAGCCGGCGGAGGGGGAAACCGTCACTCCCGACATCATGGAGAAAGGGAGAAGGATAAACCTGCTCCTGAACCTGAAATACGGTTTCTCGGAATTTCTCAAGAAAGCTGCCTCCGATGATACTTCCGACGACTCGGATTACGTTTATCCTGTGAAAATAGAAGCTAAAAAAGATTGAACACAGATGGATACTGATAAAAGACGGGCCGCGCTCATCGATATGGACGGTGTGCTCTACGACTCTATGAAATATCATACACTGGCCTGGCGGCAGATGATGGGTGAATACGGGCTCGACATCCCCCGCGACGAGTTTTATCTCTACGAGGGAATGACGGGAACCGCCACCATCGACCTCATCTGGGAGCATGAGTTCGGAAAGAAGTGCGATCCCGGCCAGATAGAACGGATGTATCATCGCAAGACTGAGATTTTCAAGGAGCTGGGACGCAAGGAGAGGATGGCGGGCGCCGACAGGATGCTTGAGACGTTCCGCAGCGCAGGCTGGGAGCGCGTGCTTGTCACGGGGTCGTCGCAGGCCTCGCTTCTCGACATGATAGAGAGCGACTATCCCGGGGCGTTCGGGGAAGGGATGCGCGTCACGGCACGCGACGTGACGCACGGCAAGCCCTCGCCGGAACCCTATCTCAAGGGGGCGTCGCTGGCAGGTGTCGCCCCGGAGAGATGTATCGTGGTCGAGAACGCGCCGCTCGGCGTCAGGGCCGGGAAGGCCGCCGGATGCCTGACAGTAGCCGTCACCACCGGACCGATACCCCGCGAGGCGTTCGAGAAGGAGGGTGCCGACATGATTTTCAACAATATGGGTGAGTTCGCCGATTCCCTTCCCGGATTAATCCAATCTCTGGAAGCGGAGTCTAAGTAAAAAAACAGTCACAGTCATGAGAAAACGAATATTCACCGCCCTTATGGGTATCATGATAAGCATAGCTGCCTTCGCGGCGACAAAAGCCTCCTATCCGGGTGGCGACGAGGCCATGCGGAAATATCTCTCCACCAATATGAAATATCCGGCTCCGTCGAAAGCCAATGGTGTGGAAGGTGTCGTGGTGGTTCTGACCACTATCAATCCGGACGGCTCCATAGGCACTCTCAAGATACAGCGTATGGTGGATCCCGATCTGGAGCAGGAGGCCATACGGCTTGTCAAGAACATGCCGAAATGGACACCGGCCACCGATGACAGCGGAGCTGCCGTTGCGTCGCAGGTGCCTGTCTCCGTAGCCTTTGAGCTTTCAACGGAGGAATAAAGCGTATTTTCAGAAAAAATGCAGGATGCAGAGGATTTTCGCCTCCAGATTTGTTATAACTGATATAATGAATAAAAATAACAAACAACCATCAAGATGAAAGATCTGAAAGGAACAAAGACCGAGCGCAACCTGCAGGAGGCGTTCGCCGGGGAATCCATGGCCCGGAACAAATATACATACTTCGCATCGAAGGCACGCAAGGACGGTTATGAGCAGATAGCAGCCATCTTCGAGGAGACAGCCAACAACGAGAAGGAGCACGCCAAGCTCTGGTACAAATATCTCCACGGCGGCGAGGTAGCCGACACAATGGCCAATCTCAAGGACGCCGCAGAGGGTGAGAACTACGAGTGGACCGACATGTACGATCGTATGGCACGCGAGGCCGACGAGGAGGGCTTCACCGAAATAGCACGCAAATTCCGCGCTGTCGGCAAGATAGAGCGTCATCATGAGGAGCGTTACCGCAAGCTGCTCAAGAACATCGAGGAGGGAATCGTATTCTCCCGCGACGGCGACACAATCTGGATCTGCCGCAACTGCGGATGCATCATCGTAGGCAAGAAGGCTCCCGAGGTGTGTCCGGTATGCGACCACAAGAAATGCTTCTTCGAGATCGAGGCTCAGAATTATTGATTTATTCATAGATATTTTCAGAAGGCCGCTGACCCCAAACGGGTTGGCGGCCTTTTCGACATTACACCACCACGGCCGCGGGGCATCGCCGCCTGAACATATTTACTGTTTTAGCCGTTATTGTATGCAGTTGACTTGATTTCTTTCAATTACATGATTTTTTTCTTAAAAAACGAAACTTATGGAAACAACTCAGATTAAGCCGACCGAGGACTGGAGAGGCCTGACTATCTACCAGGTAATGGTAAGCTCTTTCATTCATGACCCCAGCGGAGCGATAGGCTACGACGACCTGTGGGGACCCTCGGGAGAGACTAAAAACGGAAACCTCAAAGGGGTGATCGATGCGCTCGACCATATAAACCATAATTCGGCAACGTATTTACG
>DKYZ01000018.1 GCA_002493515.1 Porphyromonadaceae bacterium UBA7087
TTATCAATTAGTGGAAACAACTTCTATGTCTAAAATATCCTGGCGCCCCGGCACCATGCTTTATCCCCTTCCGGCAGTGCTCGTCACCTGCGGCTCCTCCCCCTCCGAATGGACCATGCTGACAGTGGCCTGGACCGGAATAATCTGCTCCGACCCGGCGATGTGTTATATCTCCGTGCGCCCCGAGCGCGCATCCTATCCCCTGATAAGGAGAGACATGGAATTCACCATCAACCTCACCACCGCAGACATGGCCCGCGCCACCGACTGGGCCGGCGTCCGCTCCTCGCGCGACTACGACAAATGGAAGGAGACCGGACTCACTCCGCTGCCCGGAGAGAAGGTGCAGTCGCCTACCATCGAGGAGTCGCCCGTGTCGCTCGAATGCCGCGTGAAATCCGTCACTCCGCTCGGCACACACGATATGTTCATAGCCGAGATTGTCAATGTCCGCGCCGACTCTCGCTATCTCGACCCTCAGACAGGGGCTTTCTCGATGGAGAAGGCCGGACTCATGGCCTATTCCCACGGCCATTACCATTCCTTAGGCCCCGTCCTGGAGAAATTCGGATTCTCAGTGAAGAAAAAACAGTAGATATTTACCTGCCCATGGCTATCGGCGCCCGGAAATTACCTAATCATGGTTATTGCGCGCTCCGCCGTATGGCAGTAACTTTGCACCCGTAAAACTTCTTATACAGCAAACGTTTCCCAAGACAGTTCTCAATGCTCGGTATTTAGTTTTAGTTATTAGTTATTAGTTATTAGTTATTAGTTATCGGTTTGCGGCGTCGCCTCTCCAGGATGCAGGAGGGGCCGCTGCCGCAGATAGGCCCAAAGATTCCACAACCCCTTCTCCCCGCCATGAACATGACATTCACCCCCGACGACAGGATGATATCAATCATCGCCTCCGACTACAAGCTCATCCAGATCATGAGCCGCTTCGGCATAAAGGTTGGATTCGGCGACAAGACCGTAGCCGAGGTCTGCCGCCTCTATGACGTAGACTGTTCGACGTTCCTGACCGTGGTCAACTTCACCGTCAACGGTTTCTCGACATTCGACCCCTCCATGAGCCTCTCCCCTGCCTCCCTTATGCTCTATCTGCGGCAGAGTCATGCCTATTTCCTCGATTTCTTCCTCCCCTCGATACGCCGGAAGCTCCTTGACGGAATAAAGATGCGCGCATCCGATGTGTCTTTCCTCATACTGAAATTCTTCGACGAATATACCCTTGAGGTGCGCACGCATATGGAATATGAGGAGAAGACCGTATTCGGATATATCACCGCCCTTCTCTCCGGCTCCCGGTCGCCCGGCTACGCCATAGCCACCTACAGCCACCACCATGAGCAGGTAGGCGCCAAACTGAAGGAGCTCAAGTCGCTCATCATACGCTACTGTCCGGAAGACGCCGACGCCAACCTCCTCAACGACGCCCTATATGACATCTACCGCTGCGAGCAGGAGCTCGAGAACCATTGCATGGTGGAAGACTGCCTGCTCGTGCCGCTGATCATGAAGCTTGAGGCCGACCTGGAGTCCGAAGGCAGCAGCGGGGACAAGAACATAAGAAAGGAATAAAGCATCATATAGCTGAAGAGATCAATGGCATCCGAAAAAACACATATAGTAATAGCGGAGGCGTCGCCGGTGCTCGCTGCCGGACTGTCCCACTGCCTGCAGCGGCTTCCGGGAATCCAGGCACGCGTGATAGAGGTAGGCTCGGAGACCGACCTCAGGGAATGCCTCGCCACATCCCACGCGGAGATACTTCTGGCCGACCCGGCTTTTGGGGGCGGATTCAATCCGGTGAAGATGAGGGAGAGTCTGCCGCCGACAGTTGCCGCCGGCCTCAGGATAGCGGCGATAGAGGTAGGGAAAATCGACCGTGCCACAGCCTCCCTCTACGATGAAGTGGTGAACATCGTGGATGATATGGAGACGCTGGCTGTAAAAATCAGGACGCTTGCCAGAGATGAGGAACAGCCAGGTCCGGCAGCCTCGGAAAAGGAGGCCCTGTCAAACCGCGAGAAGGAGATTGTGACGCTTGTGGTGAAAGGGATGACCAACAAGGAGATAGCCGACAAACTATTCCTCTCCGTCCACACCGTCATCACCCACCGCCGCAACATCGCCCGCAAACTGGAGATCCACTCCCCCACGGGCCTCACCATCTACGCCATCGTCAACCATCTCGTCGACATCACCTCTGTAAATTTATAATGAGCCTTATAATAAGCTTTATAATGAGCCCTCAGCAATGGGTCCGCCATTCCGGCGTTAGCCTGTTCCGTGGCGGGGCTCAGCCCCAGCAATAATCTACCTCCTCTTCACTATCACATAAATTATCACCGGGGCGCCGATCACCGGCGTCACGGCATTGAGCGGAATTATGCTGCTCTCCGGGCTCACGCTTATCAGATTGCAGAGCAACGCCACGGCCGCTCCCGTCAGCAGGGTTGCCGGCATCAGTATACGGTGGTCGTCGCGGCTGAATATCATCCGCGCGATATGCGGCACCGCCAGACCGATGAACGACACCGGGCCGCAGTAGGCCGTCACCACAGCCGTCAGCAGTCCGGTGGCAAACAGAAGGAGATTGCGTGTGCGCATCACGTGGAGACCCAGGTTGCGGGCGTAATCGTTGCCTAAGAGGAGGAGATTGAGCGGCTTTATCAGCAGCAGCGACAATACGATTCCGGCAAGCGTCAGCGAAGCGAACCATCCCATCTGCGACATAGCCACCCCGTTGAAGGAGCCCATACCCCACATCGTGTAGCTGTGGACACCCTGCGCGGTGGATGTGAAATTAAGCAGCGTTATCACCGACGAGGTGAGATAGCCGATCATGATTCCGGCGATGAGCAGCATGAGGTCGTTTTTCAGCCACGACGACAGGAGCAACAGCAATCCCATTATCACCATACTTCCCGTGAAGGCGGCCACAAGCACAGCCGCATATCCCCCGAGCGTAAGTCCCGCCGCTGACACGCTTCCCCCGAGAAAGAGCATCACGATCGCCACTCCGAGACCCGCGCCGGAGCTTATACCCAGAATCGAGGGGCCGGCGAGGGGATTGCGCATGGCGGTCTGGAGCAACAGACCGGCCACCGCCAGCCCCGCACCCGCCAGCAGCGCGGTCAGCGCCTGAGGCAGACGGCTGCCGAGCACGATATAGCTTATCATGTCGTCAGGACCAGCGACACCGAATATCGCCCTGAAGACATCCGCTGCCGGAATCTCCACCGAGCCGATAAAGAGATTGGCCACGAAAAGGGAAATCGAAAGAAGAGTGACTATTATGAATCTGATTGTCATGGGAGGGGATTGAATCAAATCGGAATTATCGGAGGAATCGGGGGGAATCGGGGGAATCGGAATTATCGGGAGAGCTTCTCGAAGTATCTTTTTGAAGGGATGGAGTCGGCGAGCTCGGGGTGAATCACCCTCAGCATGTCGGCCAGCAGCCACTGCGGATGAAACGCCACTTCCGAGTAATACTGACTTACATCTGTGTTGACGCCATATACGTTGCCGCTTTTGAAGGGGGCAAACTCCGCGTACATAGGGCGGTCTTCCCTCATCTGGGTCAGCGTGAGGGGATATTTCTGCGAATAGCGTATCAGCCATATGTCGGCATCCTTACCCTGATAGAGCACCTGCTCCGGAGCCAGCGGTGTGCTGCCCGCGTTCTTATGGTTGTCGAAGATGTTGCGGCCTCCGGCGTCCTCGATGAAGCGACCCATTGTGCTGTACGCACCAGGCACGTTCCAGGCCTGTCCGAAGACCCTGTCCATGAGTACGGCAGGACGTTTCCCGGCCTGCTCACCCCTCTCCTTCAGCTGCAGGTAGCTCTTTTCCGTGGCCGCGAACATGGAATCAGCCCGCTCGGACTTTCCGAGCAATCTTCCGTAGAACTTCACCCACTCCGCCCTTCCGAGCGGCGAGGTCTCCATATAGTCGGCGCATTCGATGATGGGGATGCCTACCGTCTCCAGTTTGCCGTAGCCCCCGGAGTTCTCAAACGGGGAGATGAACACCGCGTCAGGTTTCAGCATCAGCATCCGCTCCACGTTCGGAGCCGACGAGCTTCCGCAATCGGCGATCCTGCCGTACTGCAGCCCCTCGGCAATCGGCTGCTTGGTGAAATACTGTGCGTCGCAGACCCCCCTCAGGGCGTCGCCGGCACCAAGCTCCTCCATCAGCGAGCCGTGCATCACCGAATAAGCCACCGCACTTCTCACCGGCGTGCGGACAACAGTACCCTGCGGCATCCCGTCAGGCAGCGGAGCGTCGCGGTCAACGAGAAGATAGGTGTGGAGAGTCTTCAGCGTGTCCCAGGGATTGCGGACACGCGCCAAGGTATAGCCGTCATGCTCTTCCAGAGTCAGGTTGACGGCATAGCGCATCTCTATCTTTTTCCCCTCGGGTGAAGAGGAGGAATTGCCTCTCCCGCATCCCTGCAGGAAAGGCAACGCCATAATCACAACTATTATCTTAAGAAACCTATAAAGAAATCGGTTCATCTCAATTCAAGCTTGGGAAAAGGAACGTCGGGCCGACGCCGGTCTCGAAACGGCTCTTGTATACACCGTTACGGTCATAGATCTTGCAGTAGCCGGGAAGAGCATAACCAGCCTTGCCGCCATCCATGACGTATGACGTGATGAATATGTCGCCAGTGATGGGATCAACCTGAATTCCAGCGGGGGCATCGACAGCATCCTTGGAATCTTTGAGAAGACTCGCGGTTTTACCGGTTTTAGTGTCGTATATGCTATATGTCGCTATGTTCGTCTGGAACGGAAAATCTATCACATACAGTTTAGAGTCATGCGACGCCATCATGGTAGCGTTCATTACTTTCTCAATTGCATATGAGGTTGTGTTCACGTGGTAAAGGGCTGCAAAATTCTTCTCGTCCTTAGAATAATCACCCATGCACAGGACATAGAGATTTCCGCCACAAGATATGAATTTTGTAGGATTGAGCGCGACATCGAAAGTCTTTGTCACTGTGAATGACGCAAGGTCAATTTCAGTAGCAGTCTTTCCATAGCCCTCTTCAGCTCCCATACCGTTTGAGTTGGGCACATAGAGCTTGTCTCCATGGATTGCGATGACGTCCGGGTTAGGACCGACCTTCACCGAAGCGTCTATATCGCAAGATACGGTGTCGAGACGCGATACATAGCCCGTATACATCGATATGTATACCTTGCCATCCTTTGCCACCATGCTGCGGGGCTGCGTAGCTTCTGACCCTTCCAGACGAATCTGCTTTAGCGACTTCATTGTATGGCGGTCCACGACTTCCACCACTTCTGACTTGTATACACCTATATACATTTTGCTACCGTATATAATGGCACATTGTGGCGTATTGCCAAGACTACGCTTGTTGGCTTGCTGGAACATATCCTGATAAGCCTTGCTTGTAGCATAGTCATAGTAAGTAATATCGCCTTCGATATTCTTACCCATGTTGCCGTTGTTAAGAACCAACATACCCTGAGTAATCGCAGGCACCTGATCCTCCAGCTCATTCTCTTTTTCGTCGTCACACTCTGTCAGGCTCGCTACCGCGGCCACGGCCAACATGGCGTTGGCCCATTTTCTGAATTTTCTCATTTCTTGATAAATATTTTTTAAGTCCTTGATATCAATCTTATCACTTACTAATAGTTCATCACTAATCACTTATAGTTTATCACTAATAGTTCATCACTGGCTAAATCGTCCACTTCACCGTCAGCTGCCACGAGCGGCCCGGCATCGGGTAGTTGGCCACCACCTCATACTGCTTGTCAAACATATTGATTAGGTCGGCACGCACCTCCAGACGCGACTTTCCGAGACTGAACGTCCGGTAGAGGGTCACACCGCACTCCATGTAGCCGTCGATGCGCGTCTGTGGAAGATTGTTGTTGGTGGTGTAGCGCGCGCTGACGCCGGTGGTGTGGAACACCGCGTTTACCCATGGATTCTCCCACGTCAGCGAGCCGCCACCCGAATTGAGAGGTATGTAGGCCACCTGCTTCATCCATTCCGTCGAGGTCCTGTCCGTTCGCGGCTGCGCACGCTGATAGCTGTAGTTGGCAGCCAGGATGATGCCCTGCCCCTTCGCCGGAACAAACCGCGTGTTGACAGTGGCATCAAGGCCGAACACCCTCACCTTTCCGAGGTTGACCATCGTCCATATGAACATATTGTAGGGCACCGCCACAATCATATCCTTCACATGATTGACATAGCCGTCGAGGGTAAACGTCGCTTCCGGCAGCCAGGAGAGCTGTGGCAAGCCATATGTAAGTCCGAGATTGAGTTGGTCGGTTCTCTCCGGCAGGATGTCCACGCTTCCGTAATGGTCGAAATACGCTTCGTTGAAAGTCGGCATCCTGAATATATTCTTATATGATAACCGGGTGTAAAATTCCTGTTCCGTGAAGGGCCGCCACGACAGGCTCAGAGAAGGCGACAGCTTGCGTGCGTCCTTGGCCGCCTCACCGCTCCTCGCACCATTATAATATAAGGAGAGCAGACCGCGCGCCATAACCGTCAGACCGCCGAACTTCCCCTTGGCCGTCGCGCTCTGCAGGATACTGTTGCGGAAGGGACGGTTGTCCTTCGGGAGATTGCTGTTGAGATTATTGTGGAAATAATCGGCGGCATAGTCGAGCGTCAGCCAGTCGAGAGGTTCCCAGAGCACACTTGCGGCGGCATATGCCTCGCGTTGCCAGTAGTTCTGGTTAAGCTCCCCGCCGGGATACTTCCCGTCCTCGTCATGATAGAGCGACGACGACCAGTTGAATTTCGCCAGGGCCATCAGCGACACCGTCGAGCTAAGCGCCCCCTTGTAGCGCGCCTGGGCAAAAGCGTTCTGCTCGCGCAGCCGCTCATGGCTTGTGGTGACGTAATAAATCACCGGCCCCGGAAGGCGGCGCGCATTGTCGTAATAATATGCCTTGAAGGCTAACGACTGGCGCGGCGTGATCCGCCATACGGCGTTCGCCTCCGTGTGCCAGGAGTTCATGCGCGTGTTCTGACGCTTCTCGCGGGTCACGAGGTCGCCGTTGACGAGCGTGAAGGGATAGTCGTTGTCGGCATGGATATATTCCCCAAGCAGCTGCGCCGTGACCTTCCCCATCCTCTTCGTGAATTTGGCGAAAGGATTTATGAAACCGAAACTGCCGCCGCGCAGCTGCACCACGGCCGAGGGGCTCCTGCGTCCGCTGTCGAAGGGAGACTCCGTGGAAATCTCCAACGAGGCGGCGGAGGCCGCGGCACGCGCCGGAATGAATATGTCGGCGTTGTCGCCCACGGTAAGCTGGAGCGCCCCCACATTGTCGAGGGAATAGCGGGAGACATCGACGCTGCCCCCCTGCACCTCACTGAGCACAACCCCGTCGTAGCTCACGGCAGTGTGTCCGGCTCCGAAACCGCGCACAGACACCGTCTTCTGTCCCCCGGAACCGCCGTAGTCACGCAGGTTAATCCCCGGCAGACGGTGGAGGGCATCGGCCATGTCGGTGACGCCGGTGGTGCGTATCCTCTCGGCCGAGAGCCGATGGGTCGGAGCCGCGCTCTCCAGGGTCGGGGTGGCGCTTCGTCCGCTCACCTCAAGCTCCATGAGAGTCGTGGCCGGCCCCGTTACGGTGTCGGTCTTCGCAGTCTGGCCCAAGGCGCACAATGGCGCGGCCATCGCTGCTGCAAATATCAATATCAAGCTGTCATGCCTTCTCATCCTCGCAGAAAAACATTTTATGTGCGCATAAGGCAGGTCTTCGGACTTATTCCTACCTCTCCGGAAGCCTTCCCAAGGAATCAGACGGCCTTTCTTTACTTCTTTTACACAGGCCCTGGTCTGTCTGATATCTCAGTGGCATCGTTTCCGGGAGGCCATTCCGCGCGTGAAGGCGGAAATGGAAAACACCGCAGCGGGACTGTCCGGGATTCTGACCCGGTTCCCTTTTAATCGCCGTCCCCTTCCGGAGCGCGGCGAACCGAATGCGCCGCAAAATTAATACTTTGTTTTCAAACTACAAAATAAAAAATGATTTTTTGCCGTGTCGGCTTTTTTTTGTAATTTTGCATCGCCAATTCAGCGGGATCGCGACCTGCTGAGCCAATACAATTAATTTAACTGCAGAAAATTAAGCAAATGAAAGCAAAAATTCATCCCGAGAATTATCGTGAGGTGGTTTTCAAAGACATGTCGAACGACGAGACATTCATCACACGTTCCACAGTTGCCACCCGTGAGACAATTGAGATCGACGGCAAGGAGTATCCCCTGGTAAAGCTTGAGATCACCAGCTCCTCCCACCCCTTCTTCACCGGCAAGCAGAA
>DKYZ01000021.1 GCA_002493515.1 Porphyromonadaceae bacterium UBA7087
TACGTTGCCGAATTATGGCTTAAATGCCCGCAAAGTTAGTGAAAAATATTGAAAAAGACAGCCGATAGCCGTAAATCGGCTGTCGGCTGTCTCGATTTGCAGAGTCCGTTCACAGAAGCCCGGTCCGAACATTGCGGTTTAGCCGCAATGCCAGTATTTACGGACAATGTTCATCATTTCGTTATGGCTGCTCTCGGCCTTCTTGCGCAGGTCACGGTCGTCGAAGCCACGGAGAGTGCGGATGATGCCGTCGATGAGGAGTTTCGAGAAGACTCCGTCTTTCTCAAACATGGCGCGCATCTCCTCCAGAGCGTCGGCGGAAGCCATGCATGAGTCGGGAAGTGCCTTGAGCGATTCCAGTTTCTCTTTGTTGGCGTCATTGTGGATGTTGACGCTCACATACATCTGCTCTGCCTTCTTGAGCGAGTCGGGATCGGTGAGACCCTCGCGTGCGGCAGCCACCATACCGGCGATGAGCTGGTAGACGTTGGCGGAACCGTCGGCGCTGCGCAGCTCTACTGTCTGACGCTCGGGAGCGGCACCGCGCTCCTCCTTCTCAAGCGGATTGGCCTGGCTGCACATATCCTTCTCTCCTGTCCAGCCCAGAGGCACACGCACGAGAACGGAACGGTTGCGGTCGCCCCAGCATACTGATGTCGGAGCCTCCTGGTGAGGCACGAGACGGAAGTAGCTTGTCGGAACCTTGTTGCCCATGGCCGTGATGGCGGGAGCGTATTCCAGGATGCCGGCGATGGCGCGCTTTGCGATGTCGCTCAGGTGGCCGTTCTCAAGCATCATGTTGTGGCCGTCCTTCATGATCTTGAAGTGGATATGGAGGCCGCTGCCGGCCTTTCCGGCTGTGATCTTGGGTGCGAACGTCACGTCGTATCCCTTCTTCATGGCCGTGGTGCGGATGATCCACTTGGCGAGCATCAGCTGGTCAGCTGCCAGACGTGCGGGAACGGGAAGGAACTCGATCTCGTTCTGCTCGTAGATCTTGCCGTCGATTGTGAAGTTGCCCACCTCGTTGTGGCCGTATTTGATCTGGCCGCCTGTGCGTGCGATGAGATCCATACACTCCGTGCGGAACTCGCTGAACTTGGAGTAGGGTGCAGACTCATGATAGCCCTTCTGGTCGGATGCCGGGAAGAGGCCGGAGTCTTCGGAGATAACATAATATTCGAGCTCGCCCATGGCATAGAAATCCATGCCTGTGGCCTCGTGGAACGACTCGCATGCGCGGCGCAGTGTATATTCGGGCGAGCCACCCATCGGGTTGCCGTCTTTGTCGAAGAAGGATGCGAGCATCGTCAGGGTCGGAATCTCGGCGAAGGGATCCACGAAAGCCGTGGCGAAGCGGGGAATCACATAGAGGTCGCTGTTGCCGGCCTCGATGAAGGGGAAAAGGCTCGATCCGTCCACGCGCTCACCGTATGTGAGGATGGAGTCGAGATACTCCTCGGAGTTGATTACAAAATTCAGAGTCTTGAGACGGTTGTCGTCTGCCGGGTACATGAAATTCACCATGCGAATCTCATGCGTGGCGATATAGTTGATGATGTCGGCCTTGGTGAAATTCTGCGGGTCTTTCTGCAGAAAACCTACCAGAGGGTTGGGAGAGAGCTTGAGATTTGGTGTCATGGTTTTATAGATTTGGTATTTTTCAAGATAATTGACAGGAACGCAAAGGCGGTTTATGCGCCCGCTCCCTGAAATCGGGTGTAAATATAGTCATTTTCCCTTGAATGACAAAATTCCGGAGGCAAAGTCATAAGAAAACTGAAGCCTTTTGGGGTATGCCTGGCAGCATGAACCTCCCTGTCGGGAAAGGCGTTCTAATATAAACAAGGTGACGGCGTCTCAGAGTGTGGCGCCGCTCCGCAAAACGGTCAGTTAAAAAAATGAGAAGTAAAGGATTCAATCTGCTGGGCAGGATTCTGCTTGCCGTCATCCTTATGGTGGCGGGCACGGCATCGTCGTATGCCATTTTCGACAAATACACAATCAACCGGGAGCAACTGCCTGAGGAGGCGAGGAAGACTCTTGAGGAGCATTTCCCCAAGGCCAAAATCGGTATGATAAAGGTTGACAAGCATCTGCTGAAGAAGACCGACTATGACGTCAAGCTGGTAAACGGCACCGAGATCGAGTTCAGCAACAAGGGGAAGTGGACATCGATTGACTGCCAGAGCCGTGCGGTGCCTGAGGGACTCGTGCCGAAGGCGATAACGCGTTATGTCACGAAAAACTTCAGCGACGTGAAGATTGTCAGCATCAAGAAGAAATCTTCCGGCTATGAGGTAGGACTATCCGACGGCGTGGAGCTGAAGTTCAACCTGCTCGGCCAGTTCAAGGAGGTCGTCTCGATTGATGATGACTGATTTGAATCAGAAAGCAATGGAAAATCGTGGTGCGGTTTCGCGCCGCGATTTTTTTAACATATTGATTTTTGGAATATTAAGGATTTTTAGTAAATTTGCAGAATTGTGGCTGATGTGGCTGATGCATTTTCCGGATAGAATCCTTGCCTGTGAAAGATACGAGAGGGTGTCCGGCCCATAAAGACATTGAATAGCGAACCATAAAATAATTATCATGAAGCAAACGTCTAAATTCACTATCCTGTCCGGATTGCTGGCAATGACAGCATTGTCGGCTTCAGCGTCGCCGCTGAGTCCGGAAGCCTCGCTGGAGAGAGCCCTTGGCTCGCCAGTGAGTGGAATCGCGCCCGCAGCGACGGGCAGGTATTCGCTGGCCTATACCGCCATTGATCAGAAAACGGAAACTCCGACCCTGTACGTGTTCAATGCTCCTTCTGACGCAGGAATACTTGTCCTTTCAGCTGATGACGGGCTTCCCGCCATTCTGGGCAGAACATATGAGGGAAGCTTCTCCGGCAAGGAGACACTTCCTCCGAGCCTGAGATGGTGGCTTGGCGAGTATGAGCGTCAGGTCTCCTGGTATAATGCCAACAGGGATAAGGTTGCAAAAATGAGGGAGAAGGCCGCTCCGGCCAGTGACTATCCCGAAATCGAACCTCTGGTGAAGACTACCTGGAACCAGTCGGCGCCCTACAACGACATGTGTCCCGAGGATGCCGGCGGACGCAGCGTCACCGGATGCGTGGCCACATCGATGGCACAGGTGATAAACAGCTATCAATATCCGGCCACTCATGGCGAAGGATACCATGAGTATGATTGGTACGGCGAGACGCTGTCGTTCAACTACGCTGAGGAATCGTTCGACTGGGACAACATGCTCGATGACTACGGCTGGGAGAACAATATCGGCACTGATGAGGAGAAGGCTGCCGTTGCCAAGCTCATGTACGCGTGCGGAGTGTCGGTGGATATGGATTATTCCTCCTCCATGAGTGGCGCGTTGTCGCAGATGATACCCGTGGCGCTGAGAGATTATTTCGGATACAGCGACGCAGTGAGCTTTATATGCCGCGACTATTGCGGCACGGCCTCCTGGAACGTGCGCATATACGAGGAACTGTCGGCAGGACGCCCTGTGATATATGGAGGCGATTCCCAGGAGGGTGGCCATTCATTCGTCTGCGACGGTTATGGAGCAGACGGATATTTCCATATCAACTGGGGATGGGGCGGAGCCTATGACGGCTATTTCCTCCTGTCGGCGCTCGACCCTGAGGGACAGGGAATCGGAGGCGGCGTCGGAGGTTTCAACTACAACCAGGATGCTGTCGTGAACATAGCCCCTGCGGGAACTCCCGGACTGAGTCATACCAACAGCATCTATTGCTCCGGCGACATGCAGATAACGCAATACCAGGACTACGGGAACGGCACTGTAGGGTTCCTGGCTGAGATCTTCAACGGCGGCCTATACAATTATTCCGGTGAGACGGTAGTCATGGCTCCCGGCTTCAAGCTGTCGTATCTCTCGCAGACGCTGGGGTATCTTTTCTACGGATATGAGTTAGGGGAACTTCCGATGTTCTACGGATATTCATCATGGGAGGCAGAGATTCCCGTGTCGGAACTTTGGGAGGGAGACTATATGATCACTCCGGCATATGTAGGGATATTCAGTAAATATTCAACTGGTTGTTTGCCAATGTCATAGATATTTTGTAACTTTACAA
>DKYZ01000045.1 GCA_002493515.1 Porphyromonadaceae bacterium UBA7087
GGAATTCAATGGAATTCCGGCGCCCTCTCTACAACTATTCACATTACCTTCCGGATATCACGATCCGGTCTCTACGCGACCCCGCGACCCTGATATATATTCCGGGAGACGTGGGGGCCTCGTGTCCGAGCCTGAGTCCATCGACGGTATAGAACGTGCTTTCCGGGTCTGAGGAATAGGCTTCGGCCACGCCGGTGCCATCGGTGACGTAACGCCACACTCTCGCGGAAGATACCAGTTCGCCTCTGAGCGTGCGTATGGCGAGATCGCCATTGCGGCCGGAGTAGAGGTATATGCCGTCGGATGCGGAATACCTCTCATATCCCTCAAGACCCTCTTTCGACAGGTCTGCTTCCGATGCGCCCCCCTCGAACATTCTGTACCATACGATCGCTCCTTCCGGTATATCCTTTACCGAGAGCTCGACACCGCGTTCCTCGCCGATTTTTATCACGTCGCCGACTTCCGTTCCGTCTGCCATGCATAGACGTAGGGTATATACATCCTTGTCTGACGGCGTAAGGCGGCGGGGATATACCCTAAGCCTGTAGCAGGCCTCAGCCGTGGAATATCTCTCTGATGACAACGTTGCCTTTATCAAGGTCTCGCCGTCACCGCATATCGTGACCACACCATTGGCGTCAACGGTGGCGACAGACTTATCGGTAGATACGAATATCAGATCAGATGTCCTTACATCCTCCGGCAATATCAGTCTCGGTATTTCATCCGAACCCGATTCCTCATCGCGATATACCGTCACATCACTGCTGGCATAACGTATATTCACATGCCTTTTCACGACAGCCCTGGCTACCGAAAGGCCGAACGCACGGTTATCCTCAGCCTCGAGAACAGCCACCAGGTCATATACACCCGGCTCCTCCGCCACAAAGTATCCATTACCGTTCCTGTCGACAGTGAGTGCGCATCCCGAGCTTTGACCGTCCCTATATATTTTAATCACGGCCTTTGAAACATCGGCACCCTGCGCTGTTAGCGAGATGCCCAATGGCTCTCCCGGCAGTCCCTCTATGCTTTTATTTACGAAATCCAGTCCCGGGGATTCTGTAAACTCCCCTTTTCTGCCATAGAATACCATCAGTCTATCCAATACAATCCCTGATGTGAACACAAAATCCACATAACCCTTGTCTGCTGATGAAGCGGGCCACCATATCGATTGCGCCATTTCGCCTTCGGTGACTGTGACTTTTGGAGAAATGCCGTTCTCGCCTACAAACTCCACTCTTGACAGCTTTCTCCCCTCCGGAATCTCTATTCTCAATGTGGAACCAGCCTCAAACGACATACATCCCTGCTGAGGCAGTGTCACATCACCATGCATCACTGCCTTGACATTCTTGAGGTATACCGATTCTCCCGACACGGAACCGCCTCTTGGAAGGCCATAAGAGTCATTTACAAAATCGAATCCGGCAACCGACATCGGTGTGACGTCAAGTATAAAACTGCGCTCCGCCGGCCAATATAGAGGTGTCTCATCAGATACGGCACTGACAATCGCCAGACCCGGTTTGCCGGTCAGCGCAAGCATGCCATTGGAATCGACTGTGACAGAAGCCTCGTCGGAAACATTGAATGCGCACGAGAGATTCTCCGGATTATAGAGGGCGGGAAGCGAAGTCTCCTCTACATCGCAGGCATAGACCGGACCGACGTCGACTCCATCCCTGTGCCATGCCATGGATGAATTGCGTTTCACCCCTACGGTTAAGGCGGCGGATACTCCGTCATGCTCTGTGTCTGCATTCAGTGTGGCTTCCACCTCTGCCTCACCCTCCTTCAGGCAGAGCAGAGACCTGCCGTCAGGCTGAAGCTGGAGGATACCCTCCGGTCTTATCTCGATTCTGTCGGCCTCCACAGGTATCCCCTTGTTGTCTTTCAATATAGGCAATTCAATCGTCTGTCCTACGGTTCCCCTAAGGTAGGTCTCGGTGAAATCAATGTCTATCTTGCGGGCAGAACTGCTCGTGATTACTTTCAAAGCCTTGACCAGTGTGAAGCCTTCCGTGGCTCCATTGGTTATGCTTACGTCACAGACATCATCGGCCTCACCTGCTTTCCAGACATTTCCCGTCAACAAGCCCTTGTCGGAATAACTGTCGATTCCCAGGTCGTGCTCGGGAGAATTTGTAAATATCACTATCTTCTCAATTCCGTCATTGCCGGGGACATGGATTCTCATCACATTCCCCTCATACATTCGGAACGCCTTCTCCTGGGGATAATAGGCCGGACTGTTTTCAGCACTACCTCCCTGCGACAGCTCTACGCTGACTTTCGCATCGTTTCCGACGACAAACCCTGTCAGAGGGTCGGAAGGGGGCAGACTCACTGCATCGAAACAGAGTCCTGCCTCTCCATTGTCTATGATCCGAAGCTGACACATGGCTTGTCCCGCTTCGAATTTATAAGTGGCATCGCAGATCGCCCTGACAGTGACAATACCCTCCGCAACCGGGAAATACCGACCTTCGGCATCCTGAACCAAAGCATCCCCATATTCCACTTCATACCTTATCTCAGCGTCAGTATCACCATGTGCCTTAGGCAAGGTGAACATCTCATCGCCCGACAGGTCATATTCTGCCTCGGCATTGTCGAATCCGAGATTGGCCAGCATCTTCCTGCGGTTTGCAAATTCAGTCGGGGCGAGCGATATGCTCCCGGCCGAATTGTCATACACACAGACGCCATGTATGTCGTAACGTCCGCTTTCGGAAACCACTATGCCAAACCGATCGTATATCCTCAGATTCGCGGTATTGACAACACTCCCTGGCGTAAACCCGTCGGGAAGATTTATATTCCTTGCCAGAACCGGACGGTTGACGTATGAGGCGTCAGGTGTGGATGCCGCTATCTCTGCCTCACTCCAGTTGGAGTCTTTCGCCATGGATCCCTGAAGCTGCGAGCAATCTCTCACCTCAATCTCCCTCGATATGCCGTCGACATAAGTGTATATTCCGTCCCAGCCTCCGGGAACTATATCACCCTGTCCGTATGAGAACTCCCCGCTGCCGAGGTACAGTCTGAGGTATCTGTCGCCGCTCTTTCCGAACAGCTCCTTCTTACCGGGCGCCACATAGGTGACGGTAATCGGGAATTTTATCTTCACATCCGTGTTTGTATCTTCCCCTATCGCCATGAGATCATCGACACTTTCCGCCACTGCGAGCGACCGAACGGTATACGAAGCCTCGGCTGACTGATACTTTTCCGTCTCCCCGATAGTTACGCTGATTGAAACGTTGCCTATGCCCACGACTGAGACAATTCCTGTCTGGGCGTCGACTTTGGCCACGCTTTCATTTCCGGAAGCATACCGCTTGGTGAAGCTGTCATCGGCAGGAAGTCCTGTCAATGCCGGGGAATTGAAGGTGTCTCCGGGATGCGACTCCACATCAGCCTGGGAGAATGTCAGCTGATATGTTCCCTTTGTAATGGTCAATATGAGATTGGCCACGTCGCTGTCGGTATAACCCTCCTTGTAGCTTCTCGCCTTTATATTCCATTGTCCGGCTGATGAAAGGGCCACCGGAATATCCATGTACAATGAGGACTGCTCGCTCGGTTCCGGAGCCGTGGCATCCCGTGCGATTGTATACCTTATCTGGGCTCCGGGAGTATCGCAATGTATTGCCACACTTGTACCGATAGTATTATCTCCCGCTGAAAATCCGTCAAACCAGGGTGTCGACACCTTCTCCCATTCCTTTACCGTTATATCTACCACGGCTGTCCTGGCCATGTAATTGTCATCTCCAGCAAAGATGGCGCTTATGCGTGCCGTGCCGACCTTCACGATGGTGACACGTCCACTCGTGTCTACACTGGCGGCATCACCCTCACATGTGAATGTCAAGGGGAGCGATTGCGGATTCTGTATGACGGGTACGTCATTGGCGGCTCCTATCGGTACGGAATATTCTGAAACCGACCACTGCAGCTCGGGCATCACAGCCTGGGTAGTCACATTGAATGTGTCCTCCGCCGGATTATAGCTCTTGTTGCCGGCAAATCTGGCTGTCACCGTAGTTCGGACTCCACCCTTCAAGGCTCTGATAATATCGTCGTTTATTGAAATTGCCGACTGATCGTAACCGGAATATGTCAGCGTGGGAGTCATATCTACCCTATTGCCGTTTTCATATAGAGAGAAGGATGGAATCGGCGCCGTCTCACCATATTTTATGGTCAGCTCTGTCTGCTCGAAGCGCAGCTCGACATCAGTCTTAGGCTTGACGACAGGCTTGTTGGAGAAGAGATTAATCCTGTTGCCGCTACCTGAATTTATCTCGAAACAGTTGGTTGAACCTCTATACATAAGATTCTCAGCGGTGCTCCCGCCGAAGTTGAAATCAATCGTTATGCATCTTGATGTTTTTCTCATCATTATCTTCTTCGCTTCAGCCTTACTTTCCACAAGCATAATGTCTCCCTCGGAATAACCTGTGGTAATATACCCTTTTCTCGGATAGACAGCACGGAGATATGCCTGAGGATTCTCCTGTATGGATTTATCTAACTCTTCAAGAAAGATAATCATAGTACCCTCTGGAATGGACGGAATCTGACTTAAGTTGCCATCAGCTGTGACGCTGATGCTTTCCCCTCTCATAGTTGAATTGGATATATCACCCATTGCCTTCGGTGTGTCGGTGTATGTCTGCCCAGCGTAGTCAGTACGGACCATTGCAATAATATAATAATCGTTTTCCCTGATATCATCCAACCTATTGGGATTGACTTCGCGCCAGGGGTTGACAAAGTCTGAGGGGACTACATCATCTGGGAGTTCGGAGGAGGAGTTTTGACCGTAGACCGCCGGAACCACGGAAAGGAACAGGAGGGTCAGAAAAGCAAGAATGCCATCTCGTTTCATAAATAATTAAAGTTTTGGGTTATTACAGACATATCGAGCGACGATTTAAAACGTTACAAATTACGTCTATAAACAACGACGGCATCCTTTCTGAATAAGAAGAATGCCTTTGGACGTCTCAACCGCCTGCCGTCTATGCCTGTTTATGGCGCAAAAATAGAATAAAAAATCGAGAGCTGCAAAAAAATAGCAAAAAAAAATTAAAAAATCATTCATTGAAGCCCGGATTTTCATATATCGCGGGGTTGGAGCCTCAAACACGACGCAAAATTGCGGGGTTAGAGCCCCGCACACGGAACGGGCT
>DKYZ01000036.1:0-36716 GCA_002493515.1 Porphyromonadaceae bacterium UBA7087
GCGCTGTAACTTATTATCAGTCAATTAAATCAACAAATGTTAAAATATATTTCGATATGTTAAATCAAAGGAACAAATCGGTACGATAAGAGGGTGTCTCTCCGTTTTTTTCCGAAATTAAAAGCGGTCGAGGCGCCCGGCTATCCATTAAATCCGAGTGCCCCGACCGCTTTTGTCGAAACAAATATCCCTTTTCAGAACTGAAAATAGATGAACGGGGATACTTCCTCCGACATAAATTCAATAACAAGCTGCACCACCACTAAAAAAATCACCAGCTTAATAACCCACGGCAGCCTTATAAACACGTACTGACAACGGTCGGCATACTTCTGGGGTATGAAATGAAGCACTATCAGGGTCAGCATCATCACACACCATACCATCCTTGCCTCGAAAAACTGCGGTATCTGGTTCCATTGGAAATCCACGAAGATATTCCGTATGATTAAAACGGAATCCTCAAAAGAGGCCGCGCGGAAAAACACCCACAGCAACGACACATATATAAATGTGACAAGCCACGCCAGGAAATTTGTCAGGAAATTATCGGGAATTTTCTCAAGCCAGGGTCTGGAGGCCTTGTGTACAGCCAGACCGACACCGTGCATCGCTCCCCAGAACACAAACTTCCATGCCGCTCCATGCCATAATCCTCCAATGAGCATAGTCAGGAAGTTATTGACGTATGTCCTTATCGTTCCCTTCCTGTTGCCCCCAAGAGGGATATATACATAATCCCGTAGCCAGGATGAAAGGGATATATGCCATCTTCGCCAGAACTCGGTAAGATTGCGGCTCTGATACGGGGAATCGAAATTAAGGCCCAGCTTGAAGCCCATTATAAGGGCAAGGCCGATAGCCATATCAGAATATCCCGAGAAGTCGCAATAGATCTGCATCGTATATCCAAGCACCCCCATGAGAGTCTGCACGCCGGTATATAAGGAAGGCTCATTGAAGATAAGGTCGTTGTATTGCGATATGTAATCCGCGATAATCGCCTTCTTGACGATACCGGCTATTATGAGCCATAGACCTCCGTATATGGATTTGCGTCCTACCTTCCTGTCGGCGTGGATCTGCGGCAGGAAATAGTCGGCCCGCACGATGGGTCCGGCCACCAAGGCAGGGAAAAACGACAGGAAGAAGAGATAGTCAAACCAATTTTCCGTGGGCTGTATCCTCTCCTTATAGACATCCACCACATAACTTATCGACTGGAAGGTATAAAAGGATATGCCGACCGGGAGTATTATATCAAGCGGATGGAAATTGCCCTCCACCATCTGGTTCCAGTTCCAAAGGAAAAAATTGGCATATTTGAAATATCCAAGAATCGAAAGCGACAACCCAACCGACGTCCACATCAAGGCCAAGCGCGCCCCCCGCCTCCTGGTCCTGGCAATCGCAAGCGACAATCCCCAGTCGCATAGCGACGTGGCAATAAGCATCAGGAAAAAAAGTCCGCTCGACTTATAATAAAAGTAAAGCGAGAAGCATATCACGAACAGCACCATCTTGTTTCGGCTTCCACGCAAAAGCACGAAAACAGGAAGGAAGAAAATGAACAGCAGCCAGAAAAGTCCGCTTGAGAAAAGCATCGGCGCCTGTGAGTCGTAAAGGAGCATCCTCCCCAGGCTCGACACCACTGCCTCACCCTGCGCTATAATAGAATCATTCATCGTCATTTATTGAGAGCCTTGAGAAAAATGACATGGTTAGCTACCTTCCCGAGTGAATCGGAAGGAAAATCAGCCAGAATCGGATGGGCGGAATGAGGCATCCATCTCATTATCGAATCCACCCAAAGCTCAGAAGCCTTCCGGGTGGGATGTATCTTGTCTTTCTTCCTCTCGAAAGTCATGCCCTCGGATCTGAAAAAGCTGCCTCTGCGGCAAACCCTGGCAAGCATATCGTTTATGCCCGTGTCCTCATTCCAGTTGGGAGGGCCGATCCAGACATACGGGACAGTGTCGATGACCGACAGTATTTTCCTCACATACGGCATCCTTACGCTCGGGTCCTTGAAATACACCTCATTGCTTCCGAGCGATATGAATATATAATCCGCCTTATACTTATCCATATAATATCGCAGAGTGTCCGACTCCGCCCAGATCTTGGTATTGCTGGAATCCCAGTTGACGGCATGAAACTGATGACCGTTCTGCCTGGCATATTTAGCCATCCTCAAAGCGATGTTGAAGGTCATACTGTCGCCAATAAGGAGAATCGATTTCGGAGTCGAGTCTGTGGAAACCGTAATCTCCTGCTCCATCGCTTCGGAGTCAAGAGAATCGAGGGGAGCATACAGGGAATCAGACGACGACGTCTCTCCAAGAAGAGCGCTGCGGAAAGGAGCTTTCTTCAGGGTATGTCCCGCCAATGTAATATCATCGCTGAAGGCCACCAAAAGGAAGATGGAGAGCGAAACAGCAAGCAGCAGCCACAGCCCTACATAAGGTGATTTCATAAAGATAAAAGATAGATGATTATTCAGTCAAAATCTACAACCGTTATTCCCGCCCCGCCAAAGCGCACATCCTCGTCGCGAATCGAAGAGACCGCTTTGTTGGCGGAAAGCATATTTCGTATCAAGGTCTTCAGGATTCCGTGTCCCGTGCCGTGGAGAATCCTTACCCGCGACACATTGAACTGCAGGGCATCGTCTATAAAATACGTCACAGCCTGCAAAGCCTCGTCGGCCCGCATTCCCCTGACGTCGATCTCATTCTTGAAATCAAGCTGACGGCGCCTTATGTCGTCTGTAGTCTGCACCGACAGCGTCATCGGCCGCGAACCAAGATCCGCAGCCGGCTTCTGACATCGCTTAAGCTTCTTGAGATCCACAAAAGTCCTCAGACCTCCGAAAGCTACCTCAGCCTTATTGCCGGAGATAGACAGAATCTTGCCGCTGACACCGCCATCAGCCATTTTCACATAATCGCCCGCCACAAGAGCCTTCTCCTCATGCGACTGACGCCTGGAGTCGGCCTGCGCTTTCTCATTGCCACGGCGCGACCGCGCGCCTTTAGGCAATTTCAACTCCTTGGGAGTCTTTATCTCGCTTTCCTCATTCTCTACCCTCCTGCGGTATTCGTTCAACTCCTCGCGCACCTGCCTTGTCTTCTCCTTGTCGGCATTCGATTCGCGAATCTCGCGAATGGCCTTCTCAAGCTGACGGTTAGACTCCGCAAGAATCTCCCTGGCCTCCACCCTGGCGGCATGGATAATCTCGTTTCTCCGGGCCTTAAGGTCGGATGCCGAATCCTCATACGACTCAAGCAGCTTGTCAAGTTTTCTCTCCTTCTCCTTTATGGCCTGACGCTTATTGGCCCAGTAACGGCGGTCGCGCCCTATGTCAAGCAGATATTTGTCCATGTCGACGTAATCGCTGCCGACAATATCCTTGGCTGAGTCTACCACGTCATTGGGGAGCCCGATCTTCCTGGCTATCTCCAGGGCGAAAGAGCTTCCGGGACTTCCCACCGAAAGGCGGAACATGGGCTTGAGATGCTGACGGTCGTAAAGCATGGCCCCGTTGACCAGCCCCTTCTCTGATTCGGCGAAATTCTTCAGATTCTGGTAATGGGTAGTCACCACGCCTATACATCCGCTCGCATTCAGTCTTGCAAGTATGGCCTGTGCCAGCGCGCCTCCGATCTGTGGCTCCGTGCCTGAGCCCATCTCGTCGATGAGCATGAGCGTGGATGAATCGGAGTTCTGAAGGAAATACTTCATGTTGACCAGATGAGAGGAATACGTACTGAGGTCGTTCTCTATCGACTGCTCATCCCCTATATCTATGAAAATATTGCGGAAGACCCCAACATGCGAATTTGAATAAAGCGACGGCAAAAGGCCGCACTGGAGCATATACTGGATTATCGCCACCGTCTTCAGACATACGGATTTTCCTCCGGCGTTCGGACCGGAAATCACAAGAATGCGCGTGTCGCCGCCCAGACGAATGTCAAGCGGGACAACCTCGCGACCCTGACGGCGCAGAGAAAGCAGAAGAACAGGATGGACGGCATGAAACCAATCAAGCTCTGGCTCGCGCTCCATCACGGGCATCTCGCCGCCTATCTCCTGGGCGAAACGTGCCTTGGCCCTGATGAAATCCAATTCACCAAGCATCCCGCATCCGGCTATAATCTCATCCGCATAGGGACGTATCTCGGCCGAGAGCTCCATAAGAATCCTGACCACCTCCCGGTGTTCCTCCATCTCAAGCTCCCGCATACGGTTGCCGGCCTCCACGACCTCCGCCGGCTCTATAAAGACAGTCTTTCCCGTGGCGCTCTCATCGTGGACTATTCCATTGAGGCGCCGCTTCATCATGGAAGACACCGGAATCACCATTCGGCCATCACGCAGCGAAGGAGATGCATCCTTATCCACAATCCCCTCGCGCACAGCCGACTCAAGCACCTTTCTCATGGCGCGCTGCATGGAGCCTGCCGAGGCCGATATGCGCCGGCGCATTTCATACAGCTCGGGAGAGGCGTTATCCTTCACATCTCCATATTTTCCGATGCACCGTCCTATCGATTCTATCAGAAAAGGGAACTGCGGCATATCGAAATACCGTATGGCCAGACATGGATACTCGCTTGAGGCGCCAGGCTCGTCGCCCTTGGAAAAGAATTTCCTGACGGCTGCGAAATCAGAGAGCGTAAGCTCAAGCCGATGCATGTTTTCGGCGCTCATGAAGGCTCCCTCAGCCTTTATCTCCGTCAGCGCCGCATTCATATAATATATTGCGCCGAGCGGAAGCCCACCCGGCGAGGATATGATGCGGAGCATCTCGGCGGTGGAGCCAAGACGCTGCCTCACGTCATCAAAATTGTCTGACAACCGCATCTTACCGACCTGTTCACGGCCGCTTTGCGATTCACATTTCTCATCCAGAAGATGTCTTACGACATCGAAACCTATTTTCTTCTCGAAATCCTGCGGATAAACCATTCCAAATTTCAAACGGGGAGAGCCAATAACGGAATCTCCCTCTCAAACAGCAATTTATGAGCCATTCCGGGATTGAATAGACGGCTCAGTATATTTTTCTTCCTATTAGGCACCACCATCAACTGTATACCCTTCTCCTGCTCGAACTTCTCGAAATCAGCCCGGAAATTCTCCTCCCCGATGACCTTGGCATGGAATTGCGCCGCCGGATAGTTTGAAGCCATATATTTTCTGAGAGCCTCGATTTTCTCTGAAGTCCTTGACCCCGAGCGGGGATTGACCGGGATAAGGGTGATCTCCACCTCCGGATAGTCAAACAGGCGCAGAAGCGTATCGACGGAGAGGATATCGTTCTGATCAAGATTGCAGAAGAAAGCCAGACGCTTTATAGAGGCTAGCGTCGTGAAACCGTAATTCTGCGGCACGGCCAGGACCGGGACCCTGCATGAGTCGAGCACCTCGGCAGTAACGCTTCCGATAAGGTCACGCTCCTTGCGGTGGATTCCCCTTGTGGCCATGACCACGAGCGCAGGGGGAGTCATGCGGCAATACTGAAGTATCACATCCTCGGGGATACCTTCCGAGAGGATGGTCGAGAACTTTATGTCAGGCAACGTTCCCTCCCCCTGGGCGGTCTTGATCCTATGCTTGAAAGCACGCATCAGGCGCTCCGACTCCTTCTGCATGTCGGCTCCGGCCTGCATGTCGGCGATATCCTCGGTATAATTGCCGGTGAAGTCATCGTCGATTGCGAGCGAGCCTTCAAAATAAGGTGTGGCGAATGAATGAATCACCACAGGCTTGAGGCGGCAACGCTGCGCCAAGGCAAAGCCGACGCGGCATGCGAGCATACTGTAGTCAGAGAAGTCGACCGGAATAAGCAGTTCGCCGCTTATTCCGGCCATCTTCATCTCCAGTTCCGGAAGAGCCTCCCCTTCCCCGCTCTCAATCAACTTAAGCGCGAGGGCGAGGTCGGCGGAATGGATTCTGACCTTGACACCTATCGCGACCTTCGGATTCTCCTCATCCGATACGTTCTCAAACCTTACGTCTATGTCGTGGCTCGCCAGGATTCCTCTGAGCGCCACTGCCTTCTCATACGTATGAATCGCAAGGGTAATATATCTGTCGTCGGTCATATCCATAATGATTAAAAAAATTCAAAGAGGCTCCCCAGGCATTGCGCCTTACTTCTGATTCTGCTCCTCAAGAATCTTTACCGCCATGTCGTAGATGGTGGTGTCGTCAAGCACAACCAGGCCGCCGTCGGGCCCCGGCTCGATATGCATTCCGGCGTTCTTGCCAAACTGGTAGTTGACGCCTCCGAAGTAGTTGCGTACTGTCTGCACCGTGCAGTTAAGCTCATCCGCGATGCGATGGGTTGATCCGTCGGGCAGACTGTCCTTGAGTCTGCGGAGCTCATTGAATGTGATTGTCTTGCTCATGCTGATTGGTATTTTGAGGTTTAACTTGTTTTTGCTTCTTTTGCGATTGCTAATTTAGTCATTATTTATATCATGACAAAGAATTTCGCAAACATTTTATATGTTATTAAACATATTTTCCGTTATTTTCAATTTCTTCCGGCGCCGGAGAGTCGCCAAGATGCAATGGCTCAACGATTTCCGTATTTTGCTTTTTTTCACAGGATTTCTATGTCGGCGGCCTTCACCCACCCCACATAATCGCTGTTGAGACGCACCTTATACCATGTCACCTTCCCCGTGGCATCGATCTCCTCGGAGACAAGCAGCATTTTCGTGCCCCTGGTCAACGGCATCGACGAAGGCTTTGAATTGCTGTCCGGCTCCGTCAGAAGCTCCGCCTTGTAGGCCACGAGCACACATTCTTCCCGGTTGTCGTATGCTCTTGCCGAGGCGAACGACAGATAGAGGAACATGAGGCTGAAACATAGAAACACTATGCTGCTGAAGAAACCCACCTTGCGGGCGGCCACCATACGGGCGAATATATAAAGAGTCAGGGCGCCGATGAACAATATAAATGACATGGCAGCGAGTATCGCCCAACTGTTGGAGGTATGGTCTTTCGCCAAAGCCTTATGGAGCGACTCGAAAAAAGACTCATCGTCTGCCGTCACCCTCACTTTCTTGCCACGCGCCTCAGCGCGGTTGGCATCCTCCACCTTCGACTGCAGATAACGCAGGTTGTTGGATATCGTCTTGTTGCGCGGAGCAAGCCTATGGGCACGCTCGTAGCATATCATGGCGTCCCCTATGTCGTTTGCCTTGAAATAGGCGTTCCCTAGATTGTAAAGAAGCTCCGCGGTATAGCCGTCGGTAATCATGGCTTCCTTATACTGGCTTATGGCCTCATTGTAATCGCCCGCGATATAAGCGGAATCCGCGCGCTCCACCTCGGCCGGCGCATCATCGGCCCTGACACCCTGCGCGGTCATTGCAAGCGTCAACACGAGGAGCGCCCTTCCCATCCATCCGTATATTCTTCTTATCCTGATGTTCATTTCTGTGTCTTTTTCGATGACGAGGTCTTGAAGGCCTCCTCCAGATTATTGATCACCTCCACCCCGTTGTCATATATCTGCCTCATGTTGGAGCGGGCAGCCACGGGAGAATATTTGGCGAACTCACATTCGTCGACAAGCGCGATAAGGCTCGTGACCATATCCTTGTCGATATCATGCTGCTCAAGCATGCTCTTCACATTCTCTCTCGACAGCGACGACGTAGGCATCTTGAGCTTCTCGCCCAGATAGCCCCACAAGGCATGAAGCATCTCGTCGTAGAAATGGTCGGAATCATCCTTGCTCATGCAGGCATAGGCCCTCTTGAGCCTCTTCCGCGCCATTGACCCTGCCTTACGGCTCATGACGGCGAGGCGGTCGGCGTTGGCCTTGAGATAGTTTCTGTAATACGATACCCCCGCACCGAGAAGCACTACCGGAATGATGAAGAAAAGCCAGTAAGCGAATCCGTAGATATATGGGCGGTGGTCAAGACGCAAGGGCTTGACTACGGGGAGAAGGTCGGAATTGAAGGCAAACCTGGCAAGCGTCTGCGACTTCTGCGAGCCTGACCCCTGGCCTACGTTTATCCTGTAGCCCTTTGCCGAAGTCTTCTCGTATCTTCCTGTCTGGGGATTGAAATATACAAGGGTCACATCAGGAATCTCGTATGTCCCGGGCTCCAGAGGCATGAAGCTGTAGTCATAGCGCGACGTGCCGCTGACGTTGTCGCGTCCTACCGTGACATTCGTCTCCGGATTCGCGGTGTAGACCTCAAGCTCCTTTGGATAGAGCGCATTCAGGTCAGGAAGCGTCACGTATTTAAGGTTGCCTGTGCCGCTGACAGTGTAGACGATGGAGGCAGCCTGGTTGCTGAGGAATTTCTGCGAAGGCAGACTCGAGGTAAGCTTGAAGCTGCCCACACCTCCGCAGAAATCGGCTGGTTTCGGCGACGGGAGCGGCTTGACGTTGACCTCGAGGTCGTTGGGGGTGACATTGAGCTGCAGTGGCTTGCTTACTGACATGCGCCCGAAGAAAGGGTCGTGGTAATACTCACGCTCATCCACACTGACTGTATATGTATTGCCCTTCACATTCAGCTTACCGTCCATCTGCGGGAATATGATATATCTCGCTATGACGGCTGTGGCATAAGTCTTGCCACCCACTGTCTCATAGGTGAGCGACTGGGATATGTCTTTCGACTCCTCCACCACGAAGCCCTCGAATTTCGGGGCAGCCGTGGCTCCGATGAACTTTATGGCCTCATAAGTGGTATAGAGCTTCACTGTATACACCAGGGCCTCCTGCTCGTAGGCTGTGGTCTTCGAGACGTTCGACCTCAGGTAAAGATTGCCGTCGCCCTTACCGATGAACTTCGGTTTGTCGGGGTCCTGGCGGGAACCTGACTGTGCGCCCTGTCTGCCGGAGGCCCCTGCTGCGGGATTGCCCTGGTTGCGACCCGGATCGGCCTTACCGATGCTGTAGCTCACGGCATTGCTCCTGACGCCTCCCACCGTGACCGGCCCGAACGTATAGCTACCCTCTTTCTGAGCCCTCAAGGTCATGGTATAGGTGTAGCTGAAACTCTGGCTTGTCTTTCCATTGACACTTGAAAAACGCGACGACTGGCCAGTGCGCTCGAAATACATTACCCTCGCGCCTGGCACCGAAGCCGGACGCTCGGGAGCGGCATCGATATCCGACACCTCATATGTGATATAAAACAAATCGCCGTTCTCGATATTATGTCTGCCCCGCGACGGAGAAACGCCCAGGCGCACCGAAGCCGCGAAAACCGGCATCACTACGCCGAGGGCCGCAAGCAAAAACGGCAAACAATACTTTATGCGGAATCTCATATTCAAACAAGTAGTCTCTTTTGGGTGATGGCGGCTGGGCCGCCAGATATTTTTCGGGGAGAGAGTCAGATCTCGATAAGCACCGGCGGCGAATCAGACACAGGCGACGAGAGCACCTCTATCTCTATCTCCTCCGAGCGTATACGTTCATATCTTTTCCTGTCTCTGTCATAGAATACAAACTCTACTGGCATTATGTTGTGTTTTCCCTCTTCGGAGGGGGTGAAGAGACATTCTATCTCCATCTCGCTGCAGAGACGGCCGTCAGCCACATACTCCGTGACCGAGGGGGAGGCAGAGTTAAACTCGAGGCCTTCGGGGAACGATTCCCTTAGCTCCGGAAGCATCTTCTCCGTGAGCGAGCCCTCGCCTCTTACAGTGACGACAGCTATCGCCTCCTTTCCCTTGACTATGTCTCCCTTCGGAATCTCTATCTCTATGGTATAGTTTCCAACGGCTCCTTTGAAATCATCGGGGCGTCCATCTTCCGGCAGTTTCCTTACGCTGATTGTCACCGGCTTTATCTCAAACGAACGCTCCTCGACATCATTGCTCACCACGGGACCCCAGAAAGGGTCGTTCACCACTACCTGGTGTCCTACTCCCACGATATAGCTTCCTCCCTTTATCTTATATGAAGCAGCCTGCTCGGGAATAAAGCGTATACGGTCGATGACAGCCACGTAACTCACCTCGCCATCCTTTCCCGTCTCCTCATGCAGACGCGAGTCGGCCGGCTCACGACGTGCCTCCAGCCCTCCGAAATCAGGGTCGGTCTGCACGGCTGTCCCGGCGATGGAAGGGATTGTGGTCTCAAGCACCACCTCATAGAGCACCGGCTCACCCTGCATGGGTTTCTGAGGTGTGATTCTCGCCTTCAGCTCTACCTTCCCCTCATCGCCAGTTTTTTTCCCTGAGGCGTGGATTTCGGAAGCCGGAACAATCGACGACGCGAATATGGCCGACAACGCAGCCACGCGAAACAAACCCTTTCCTATTTTACATCTACTGTTACCGAACATAGACATGATATCTCTTAAATGAATCAAAAACACCACTACCAGTTTTTCCTGCGCTTGGTATGTCCGCGCGACTTCTCGCCGTTGTTACCCTTGCCTACGCGGGCACGGGTCTGATTCTCCTTATTCTCCATTGCCTGGAGAATCTGGTCGGCAGTCTGCTGGTTGATATCCTGCTCCTTGGGCTGGTTCTGCTGCTGATCCTGCTTATCCTGGTTCTGGTCTTTGTTCTGATCCTGGTTCTGGTCCTGGTTCTGGTCCTTATCCTCGTTCTTATCCTCGTTCTGATCCTGATTCTGATCCTGGTTTTTATCCTGGTTCTGATCCTGATTCTGGTTTTGGTTCTGCAGCTTCAGCTGGGTGATCCTGAGATTTCTCTTGGCGGCGTTATCGGCGGGATTAAGCCTGAGCGACTGCTTATAATACGACAGCGCGCTCTGATAATCCTCCGCATTGAAAGCCACATTGCCGAGATTGTAGTTGGCCATTGAGGCGAGCTTAGGATTCTCGCCACCCAACTGCGCCACAGCCTGAAGATTCTTCTGTCCCTCCTGGAGAAGGGATTTTGCCTGGGGAGTCGTGTCGGCGGGATTCGAGCCGAGGCGTATCTGCGTAAGCCCGAGATTGTATCTTCCGCTCTTTGAAGCGCCGTTTTTCTCCAGGGCCTCCTGATATTTTTTCAATGCAAGGCGATATTGCCCGCTGTTGTATAGCTTATTCCCCTCCATAATCAGCTTACGCTCTTTCCTTACCGACTCCGCGCTTGCCGACGGAGCGAAAGAGAAGAGTGCGAAAAGCAGACACAGGGACATCAAAACATACTTTCTCATGCTTTCTCCTCCTTTTTGAAAAACGTGATCTTGTCGAGCCAGCTTATCTTCCGGTCGAGAATGAAAATATCGATCACCATGACTGCAAGGGCTATCCAAGCGAAAATTGCGAAAAGCTCGTCGTGAACAGCCGACAGACTTGACTCAAGGGCAGTCTTCTTGACAGTAGACAACTGCTTGCCAAGCTCATTGAGGGCATCGCGGTTGGATGCGTTTACATATATACCGTGACCCGCCTTGGCTATCTCTGCCGCCAGATCCTCGTTGAGCACCGTCCTCACAGGCTCGCCCGTGTCGGGATCCACGAGATACTGTCCACGGCCCGTCGGTATGGGCACGGGAGTAGGCGAACCGAGTCCAACCACATCAATCTGGATATCATTCTTGGCGGCATTCTTGGTGGCGTCCATCACGCTGTTGCTGTCGTCAAGCTCCTCGGCATCGGTGAGCAGTATAATTGCTTTTCCGATTCTCTTGTGCTCGCTGAAGGATTTCGTGGCGAGGTCTATGGCTGAGGCTATGTTGGTGCCCTGGTTTTCTATCTGCGAAGGATCGATCGAGTTGAGGAACATCTTCGCCGACACATAATCGTTGGTGACGGGAATAAGGGTGTAGGCGTCGCCTGCATATACGATAAGGCCCACCCTGTCGTTGTCAAGACGATTTATGAGCTTCTCGAGGGTAAGCTTGGCGGTGCGCATACGGTCGATACCCTCCGGATCGGCAGTGGAGGAGGCAAGCATGGAGTTGCTGGCGTCGACGGCTATCACGACCTCGATACCCTCTTTGGTTGTTTTCTCATCTTTCACTCCTCCCCAGGGACGTGCGAACGCTATGACAAGAAGAGCGAGGGCAATCATCTCAAGAGTGATTTTCAAAGGCGGCTTATAGGGCGACACCTCCGGCATCAGAGGAGCGAGCACTTCCGGCTTGCCGAATTTCCTAAGCATGCGGCGCCTGACGAATCTCGCCCAGGCGTAGAGCAGGACGAAAGCCGGCAACAGCAGAAGCAGAAGCAGCAGATTGGGATATGCGAAACTAAACATATTTGTTCTTTTCTATAATCGGGTCATCACCATATGCCGCGATACAATCTGCCGCGCGGCATATACGTGACTCAGGGTATTCTTCTTAAAACAGTATATCTAATGAGCAGACACAACACATAGCATGCCAGGGCAGCCATTATCCACGGTATGAAATTCTCATCGGTGGTGGTGTATTTGTCGACGTCAAGCGTGGTCTTCTCCAGAGAGTCGATCTCAGCAAACACCTCGTTGAGCATCCTCTCATCGGTAGCACGGAAATACTTGCCGCCTGTCTGCGAGGCTATGTTCTTCAGGGATTCCTCGTCGATCTTGGTCTCCATAGTGGTCGTTGAGAACCCATACGGGTCTGTGATCTGTATCGAGCCGTTTGTGCCGACTCCGATGGTGTATACCTTCACCCCTTTCTGCTTGGCGATTCTGGCGGCAGTGGAGGGGGGCACGTCGCCGGCATTATTGGTGCCGTCGGTAAGGAGAATGATGCTCTTCGATTTAGCCTTACCCGACGTGATTCTGTTGAGGGCGCTTGTCAGACCGTCACCTATCGCGGTGCCGTCGTTGAGATCACCCATCTCCGCATTCTTCACAGCATTGATAAGAGCCGCGCGGTCGTTGGTAAGCGGCATGAGGGAAAGACTTTCCCCGGCGAACACCACAAGACCGATATTGTCGTCGGAACGCTGGTTGATGAATTTTATGGCCACATCCTTTGCTGCGGCAAACCTCGAAGGGGTGAAGTCGTGAGCGCTCATACTGCCCGAGATATCGAGTGCCAGCACTATGTCTGTTCCCTGTATGCGGGAAGTGCGGAAATGGTCATGGGTCTGCGGCCTGGCAAGAGCCACAATGACACAGGCAATCGCTGCAAGCTGCAGGGCGAACACCACATGGCGCAGCCAAGCCCTGCGGCTCGGACGTATTTTCGCAAACGGGGAAAGAGTGGACACCCCGATTGACGGATAGGAATTACGCTGCTTCCAGACATACCATGCGATAAGCGGCACGAGTATCAGAAGCAGGAACAGCATTCCTGGACTTTTCAGCATCATTTCCCACCTCCTTTCCTGTCATTGGCGGATGGGGCCGGAGCATTCTTGAGCTCTGCGGGGGCATCCTTTCCGGCAGCCTCACCGGCATCACCCTCCTGAGGCTCCGGAACGGGCCTGGTCTCCTCAACAAATCTGACCGCATTGTCGTAGGCCGCGATATTGTCGGCCGGAAGGGGACGCACCTTGGCGAATTTCACAAAGTCGGCCACCTTCAGAATCTCCTTCACGTAATCACGCTTGTCCTTGATGTCGTTACGTTCCCTCAGGGCCTCCATGATCTGGCGCGAGGTCATCTCCATGGCGTTGATTCCGAATCTCGACTCAAGATATACACGCAGGATTTCCGTAAGCTCGGTGAAATATTCCCTTTCCATTCCCTGTTCCCAGAGTTTTTTCGATTTCAGCTGCTCAAGACGCCTGAGCGCCACTTCATAAGGATCGGGCAGCGGCTTCTTCTTCAGGAGAGTGCCCTCCTTGCGGTATCTCCTCATGCCCCAGATGAACAGACCGATGGCCAACAGGACTATCAGCAGAATCCACCAATAGTCTACAATCCAGTCGGGCACGGCATCGAATATCGACTTGTCTTCCGGCTCGGCCACAGGAGCGAAACCGGCTATAGGGTCGTCGGCAGTGACGTTCATCGGCACAATCTTGAGATTCACCCTGTTGGAAAAAGCTGAGTCGGCTCCCGAGACATATACGAACTCCGGAAGCCTGTATGTGCCGGAATCGAACGCCTGCACAGGCACGGAGTAATTTATCTGTATGACACCGGTGCCGAGATCCACAGTATCGCGCTTTATGGATGTGCGCAGCTCCACGCTGTCGCCACACACTCCCACATATCCGGCTTGCGCTGGCGTCGCGAATATCGGGAAACCACCAGGACGGTCTTTACCCTGGACGACCTCCAGATGCAGCATGGTCATGTTTCCCATCAGCATCTGCGCCGAGTCAAGCCGGGCCTTGACGCTCAGCTGGGCGCCCTGGCCGGTATGCGGCAACATCATCGCCAGCAAAACCATCGTTATTTGAAGCAATCTTATTTTCATTATTTCTGAAAATCTGAATATTTCCTTTTAGACGTCATCCCGAGGCTGACGATAATTCTATCTCCCGCCTCTGTTTCTGAAAAGGGCAAGCAGGCTCTTCACAAAATCCTCATCTGTAGATATGCTTGCCAGGTCCACGCCACATCTGCCCACTGTCTGGGAGAGTTGCTGCTGCCGGGCATACCAGGCCTTGTCGTAAGCTGTGCGCACCTTCTTTGAGGATGTGTCTACCCAGATGTCGGCGCCGGTCTCCATGTCGCGCATCCTGACGAGACCCACATCGGGCAAAGTGGCATCCCTTCTGTCATACACCTGTATGGCAGCGAGGTCATGCTTACGGTTTGCGATCGACATGCTTCTGAAATAGTCGTGGCTGTCGATGAAATCGCTCAGCAGAAAGGCGGTACAACGTTTTTTAAGCGCATTTGTCATGAACTGCAGCACACAGTCAATGTCTGTGCCCTGACTTTCCGGCTTGAACTCTATTATTTCCCTTATTATAAGCAATATATGCTTCTTGCCCTTTTTCGGAGGAATGAACTTCTCCACCCTGTCGGAAAAGAAAATCACGCCTACCTTGTCATTGTTCTGTATGGAAGAGAACGCAAGGGTGGCGGCAATCTCGGCCATCATCTCCTTCTTGGCCTCGCCGACGGCTCCGAAATTGCGGCTGCCGCTCACGTCGATGAGAAGCATCATCGTGAGCTCGCGCTCCTCCTCGTAGACCTTAACAAAAGGCTTGTTCTGCCTTGCCGTGACGTTCCAGTCAATATCCCTGACATCATCGCCTGGCTGATATTCCCTTACCTCGGAAAATATCACGCCACGCCCCTTGAAGGCGGTATGATATTCTCCGGCGAATATGTTCTGGCTCAGACCCCGGGTCTTTATCTCTATCTTCCTTACTTTCTTTAACAGTTCGTTGGCGTCCATATCTTCTTTTGTAATTCATACAGTCGATGCGGCTTCATCCGAAACCGCAGGACTACAGACGGCGCCATCAGGGCACCACCACTTTGTCGATTATATCGGTTATAACCTCGTCGGCACCGATATTGTTGGCCTCGGCCTCATAGGTAAGGCCAATCCTATGACGCATCACGTCGTGGCATACCGCCCTCACATCCTCCGGGATGACGTATCCGCGTCCCTGGAGGAAGGCATATGCCCTCGATGCCAGCGCCAGGCTGATCGATGCACGCGGGGAAGCGCCATAGGCGATTATGCTCTGCAGGTCGGGAAGCCCGAACTTCGACGGCTCGCGGGTGGCAAACACTATGTCGACGATATAATTCTCTATCTTCTCATCGATATATATCTTTTCGACAATCTTCTGAACTTCCAGAATCTCCTCCTTGCGTATCACGGCATGGACAGGCTCCTGGGCTCCGTGGATGTTCTGGCGGATAATCACCTTCTCCTCCTCTTTGCTCGGATATCCGATCACGACCTTGAGAAGGAAACGATCGGTCTGCGCCTCAGGCAGGGGATATGTGCCCTCCTGCTCTATGGGGTTCTGGGTAGCCATGACCAGGAAAGGACGGTCAAGCGGGAAAGTGTCGTCGCCGATTGTCACCTGACGCTCCTGCATTGCCTCCAGAAGGGCACTCTGCACTTTGGCCGGGGCACGGTTGATCTCGTCGGCAAGAACGAAATTGGCGAAAATGGGGCCCTTCTTCACTTCGAACGACTCACGCTTGATGCTGTAGATAAGCGTTCCAATCACATCCGCCGGCAGAAGATCGGGGGTAAACTGGATTCGGCTGTATTTTGCATCGACCAGGCTGGCCAGGGTCTTGATCGCAAGGGTCTTTGCAAGACCCGGCACGCCCTCGAGCAGAACATGGCCGTTGCACAGCAACGCTATGAGCAAAGAGTCAACCAAATGCTTCTGACCCACTATGCGGCGGTCCATGCCGTTGCGGATCATGCTCAGAAAACTGGCTTTTGACGCTATAAGGTCATTCAGCTCCCGGATATTCACTGTCTCGTTCATATCTTTATATCTATTTTTTCCGTATATGATTTTTCAAATGCAAAAATAGCATTTATTAACTTAACGCGGGTAAAACGCTCTGTTAAATATTATTGAATTTCTTTTCTAAATATTAAATTGAGGAGGAAGGAGGGGGGAGTTATCGCTGATAATCAGAATTATCGGAGGGATCGGGATTATCGGAGTTATCGGAGGAATCGGAATTATCGGGGGTGGCGGAGGGGTTAATAAAAGCGTTCCAGCCCTGGGCGCGGAGGGGGAGCTCCGCTCCGTCGCGGCTCACGAGGGCACATCCAAGCTCGGGCTTGGTGATATATCCTATCATCGAGATTCCTTTCAGCTTCTCTATTTTGGCATGGTCGGCCAACGGCACGGTGAACAGCAATTCGTAATCCTCTCCTCCGTTCATGGCTGCGGTCACCAGATTCATATTCAGTTCCTCGGCCATGCACGCGGTCTGATAGTCGATTGGTATCTTGTCCTCATATATCCTGCAGCCCACGCCCGAAGCCTTGCAGATATGCAGCAGCTCCGACGACAGGCCGTCGCTGACATCCATCATGGAAGTGGGCACAATTCCGTTGTCGCGCAGAAGCTCAATGATATCCTTCCGTGCCTCCGGCTTGAGCTGACGCTCGAGGATATATTCCTTCCCTGCGAAATCGGGCTGGAATCCCTCTTTATGGCCGGCTGCCACCGAATTTTCTCGCTCAAGCAGCTGAAGACCCATATACGCGGCTCCAAGGTCTCCGCTCACACATATGAGGTCGGTCTCCCTGGCACCGTCGCGAGTCACTATCTTTCCTTTCTCACCCTCGCCGATACAAGTGATGCTTATCACAAGGCCACTGCGCGAGGCGCAAGTGTCGCCGCCGACGAGATCCACTCCGTAGATTTCGCAGGCAAGACGAATGCCGCTGTAAAGCTCCTCAAGATGCTCCACCGTGAAACGGCTCGACGCCCCTATTCCTACCGTAATCTGGCGCGGAGTGCCGTTCATGGCATACACATCGCTGAAATTCACCACCGCCGACTTATATCCCAGATGCTTCAGAGGGACATACCGGAGATCGAAATGCACTCCCTCGAGCAGCAGGTCGGTAGTGACAAGAAGTTCCTTTCCGCCGTATTCGAGGATGGCGGCATCATCCCCCACTCCCTTCCGGCTGCTATCGTTGACGAGCCTGATGTCGCGCGTCAACCGGTCGATAAGACCGAACTCGCCGAGACTCGATATCTCTGTCTCCATGTTTTCCATATCATTCGGTTTATGAGATGTATGTATGGCTTGCCGGAAATCAGATACGCTTGAGCATCTCCTTTATGAGATGGGTCATGACAGGCTGTGCCTTCAGAGCTGCCTTCTGCACCTCCTCATGGGTGGGCACCTCCTTGACGTCCTTACCTCCGAGATCAGTGATGACCGACACTCCGAACACTTTCATTCCGGCGTGGTTGGCCACTATCACCTCAGGGACAGTCGACATTCCGACAGCATCCCCTCCGATTACGCGGAAATACTCATATTCCGCCGGAGTCTCGAAAGTGGGGCCTGCCGTGCCGACATACACACCGTGCATTAGTCTGATTCCCTCCTCGGCCGCGATAGTGTCGGCCAATGAAATGAGACGCGGGTAATATGCCTCGGTCATGGCCGGGAATCTGGGACCCATACGCTCATCGTTACGTCCCCGCAAAGGATTCTCGGGGAAAAGGTTGATGTGGTCGCTTATCACCATGACGTCGCCCACCTTGAACTCCTTGTTCATTCCTCCCGCCGCATTGCTGACAAACAGAGTATCGACACCCAGCTCCTTCATGACCCTCACCGGGAAAGTGACCTGCTTCATGTCGTAACCCTCATAATAATGGAATCTTCCCTGCATGGCCATGACATACTTGTCGCCGAGGGTACCGAAAATCAGACGCCCGCTGTGTCCCTCCACTGTCGAGACCGGGAAATGAGGAATGTCGGCGTAATTAAGCTCCCTTATTATCTCCATGTGGGAGACAAGGTCGCCAAGTCCTGTGCCCAGGATGATTGCAATCTTGGGAAGCTCGTCTATCTGACCGCGTATGAACTGCGCGGTCTCCTTTATGGTGTCATACATTGTCTGTTTCATCTCCTTTATATTTTGGGTTTCTATTGCTTTTATATCTGAATATGGTTTCTTTTGTTTCTTTCCGCTCCGGAGCCGCCGTTGTCTCAGCTTTTGACCGCCGCCCGGAGCTCATCTATGAAATTGCTGTCATCCAGACCGTTGACCATCTTCACGCCAATCGGCAGGTAATATGTGATTGCCTTGAGGCTTCTGGGATAATAGGGATTATATGCCAGACGCACGGCATCCTTTTCTGTGGTGACTATTATCTTGTGTTCCCCTGACAGACCGTCGAATTTCTGCTTCAGCTTCTCCAGGTCGGAGCGCGTGAAATCATGATGGTCGGGGAAATGGTCGACCTTCACCTTGAAAGGATAGTTTCTGAAATGCCTAACGAAATAGCGTGGATGCGCTATTCCGGTGAGAAGGAGCACGGTGTCGCTCGATGTAAGCTGCGACAGCATCACCCTGTAGGGGGAGTCGTCGGGGAATACCGGCATGAGTCCGCCGTATTCGTATCTTGAGAAGAAGAGCTTCTGATACGTCATAAGGTCGAGCTCCTTGGAGACAAGACGGAAATCTATCGGCATTATGTCATCGGGACATTTGGTGACAATCATCATGTCGGCACGGTTGACCGAATGACGGCTCTCACGCAGCCTGCCCAGCGGCAGCAGCTTGTCTCTGTAGATCGGCCGGTTGTAATCCATCAGCAGCACCG
The DNA here is from genome assembly GCA_002493515.1 of Porphyromonadaceae bacterium UBA7087. Classification (GTDB taxonomy): domain Bacteria; phylum Bacteroidota; class Bacteroidia; order Bacteroidales; family Muribaculaceae; genus Lepagella. Next base: position 19,140 of record DKYZ01000036.1, read on the forward strand.
ACACCTTGGGCTTCACATACCTGTGCTGGAACGCATCGTCGAGCACAATCAGCTCAAGCTGGGGGAAAGCCTTAAGAAGCTCACGGATTCCCTTCCGGCGGTTCTCACACACCGCCACCTGCGCCCTCATCCCGTATTTCTGATAAATCTGGTAGGGCTCGTCGCCGAGCACCTCCGGCGTGCTCTTGGAATTGGCAAGGATAAACCCATGCGTCTTCCGCTTATAGCCACGGCTCAGGACAGCTATGTTCATATCCATCGCCAGACTGCTCACGATATATTCCACGTGGGGGGTCTTGCCGGTGCCGCCTACAGTGATGTTTCCTACGCTGACCACCGGTATGTCAAACTTCTCCTCCTTGAGCACTCCCAGGTCGAAGGCCTTGTTTCTGACCCATGTCGCGGCACCGTACAGCCACGACATCGGCGTGAGCGCATATGTCAATATCTTGTCTTTGGTGGTGTTCATTTCACTTACGTCCCGGTGCCCTTTCACCAATACGGATAATCGGTCAACGCTTACTAATTATTAACAATGAGCTACATGGAAAGTTTAACAGGCTGCATTCTCGCCTGCACGGGATGCTGCGAGAGTATGCGTCTGGCCAGACGGAGCATGGTCTCGTCGGCTCCCTCCTTGAGGAGGCCGAGCTCCCTCACCTTTGAGGCTGTGCCGGCAAGCTCCGGAATGATATCCCATATCGAGGGCTCGAGCCTGGGATATATGGCCACGTCATAGTTGTCGCCAAGTCCGGAATTGGCAGCCACCCAGTCGATGGCATTCTTCATCGAGCCGATTGAGTCCACCAGACCTATCTGCACTGCCTTCATGGCGTTCCACACACGCCCCTCGGCTATGGCGAGCACCTGCTCCTTCTTCATCTTGCGTCCCTTGGCCACACGGGTTACGAAATCGTCGTAACCGCGCTCCACGTATTTCTGCATGACACCGAGCTGACGCTCGTCCATGGGCTTGAACAGTGTAGGGAACTCCGCTCCCGGATTTGTGGAAACGGTCTGCGGCGTCACACCGAGCTTCTGTGTAAGTCCGTCGATGTTGGGTATGAGACCGAATATACCGATCGAGCCTGTGATTGTCAACGCATCGGCATATATCATGTCTGCCCCTGAGGATATCCAGTAGCCTCCTGACGCTGCATAGTCGCCCATTGAGACAGCTATCTTTTTCTTCTTCGACTGGAAGTAGTCGAGGGCCTCCCCTATCTGCGCGCTTCCGAAAGCGGAGCCGCCGGGGGAATTGACACGAAGCACCATTCCTTTCACATTGTCGTCGTCCGCAAGGCTGACGATGCGGGGCACCATCTCCTTGTAGTCGATCTGCTGCAGTCCTCCGCCATCTACAATCTCACCTGAAGCATAAAGCACGGCTATCTGCTTCTTTGAATCGTAGGCCTCACCCCACGAGGTCTGGCCAACGAGAAGCGTGGGGCTCACGAAATTGAGCTTCTTGACATCGAGACCGAGATGCGAGGCAAGAATAGAATCCATCTTGCGCTCATACACCAGGCTGTCGACAAGATTCGACTCGCGGGCCAACCTCATGGATGCGAACGCAATGTTGCTGACGCTGATGAGACTGTCGATATCCTCCGGAGTGACCCCCTTGCGCGAGGCCGCCATATCGGCGCGTATATACTTCCACATGGAGCCGAAGAGAGTGTCGAGCTGCGCACGCGCCGGCTCGCTCATCTCCTGCGAGATATAGGGCTCGACAGCCGATTTGAACTTGCCTACCTTCACCACCTGGAACGTAACCCCGAGCTTGTCGAAGAGGCCTTTCATATAAAGATTGGTGGAGGAAAGGCCCTGCATCATTATCTCCCCCTGCGGGTTCGCATAGATGCGGTCGGCTACGGTCGCCACGTAGTATGTGCCGGTAGTGAAGACATCGCCATAGGCATAGACGGGTTTGCCGCTTTTCTTGAAATCCAGCAGCGCCTTGCGAAGGGCGTCGAGAGTGGCGGGAGCCGCCGAAAGAGCGCCGCATTTCAGATATACCGCCGAGATATTGCTGTTGACCGATGCCTCCTGAAGAGCGGTGACGAGCTCAAGCAAAGTCTTCTGGCGCTCCATATCCCCCTTGGCGAGGGAGATATAATCTATGTCGGCAGGCTTCTGCACCTCCTCTATCACTCCCGAAAGGTCGATGGAGAGTATGCTTCCCGATTTCACCGACGGCACATCAGCTCCGCTGCCGAAGCTGGCGGCGATGCCGATGCCGACCAATACAGCAGCCAGTCCGAACAGCAACAGCGCTATCCACGCTCCCACAAACGAGGAGAGCATATTCATTAAAAATCTCTTTAGCATATCCTGATGTAAGATTATTCCGTTTTAAATTCCTGTCAACCGGTTTTTTATCAAATCCCGCCGACTATCTTCTTAATGTTTTCAGCAAGCTCGTCGGCACGCTCCTTCGTAGACGCCTCGCTGTAGATCCTGATTATCGGCTCCGTGTTCGACTTGCGTAGATGAACCCAGCTGTCGTCGAAATCGATCTTCACGCCGTCGATATCGGTCACCTTCTCTCCCGCGAATCTCTCCTTCACCTTTTCAAGAAGGGCATCCACGTCAATCTCGGGGGTGAGCTGTATCTTGTTTTTCGAGATGACATACTGTGGATATCTCTTCTTGAGCTCGCTGACCTTAAGCCCCGATTTGGCGAGCAGCGTCAGGAAGACAGCCACTCCTACAAGGGCGTCTCGCCCGTAGTGGAGTTCGGGATATATCACTCCGCCGTTGCCTTCTCCTCCTATGACGGCACCGGTGTCTTTCATCTTCCTCACCACATTGACCTCTCCAACTGCCGCGGCCGAATACTCGCAACCATGGGCATTGGTAACGTCGCGCAATGCCCGCGAGCTGCTGAGATTCGAGACTGTGCTGCCGGGCGTGATGCCAAGTATATAGTCGGCTACTGCCACAAGAGTATATTCCTCCACAAACATCTCGCCGTTCTCCATGACGATGGCAAGACGGTCAACGTCAGGATCCACCACGAATCCCACATCCGCGTTGCCCTCCTTCATCAGATCGGATATCTGGGTAAGGTTTTCAGGTATGGGCTCCGGAGTATGGGCGAACCTGCCGTTGGCCTCGCAGTTAAGCTCCACCACATTCTTCACGCCCAGGCTTCTGAGAAGAGCCGGAATGACGATACCGCCCACTGAATTGACCGCATCCACCGCCACCGTGAAACCGGCTTTGGCGATTGCGTCGCAGTCTACCACTTTCAGCGCCTTCACCATCTCTATATGCCTGAGTCCCCATGTGGTGTTGCTGTAGCATTGGCCGAGATCCATGACATCGGCGAAATTGTAATCCTCGCGCTCGGCAATCGATATCACCTCCTTGCCCTGCGCGTCGCTCAGGAACTCGCCGTTGCGGTCGAGAAGCTTGAGGGCGTTCCACTGTACGGGATTGTGGCTCGCAGTTATGATTATGCCGCCGTCGGCATGCTCGCCAGTCACGGCAAGCTCAACGGTAGGAGTCGTGGCCAGACCGATGTTGACTACATCAAGCCCCATCGACATGACAGTGCCGGTCACTATATGGTCAACCATCGCCCCGGATATGCGGGCGTCACGTCCCACAACGATACGGCTCGCGCCGGGATTCTCTCTCTTTATGAATTCGCAGTAGGCTGCGGTGAATTTCGCTATATCCACTCCGGAAAGGCCCTCGCCACTTCTGCCGCCTATGGTGCCGCGGATTCCGGATATCGATTTTATCAATGACATTGCTTCTGTTGTTTTTATTGAAATTGATTCATGTTTCCCGGTCAATAGGCCGGCTTGAAATATCTCACATTAATTATATAGGGCATACACATCGTCTGGTCGGCCACAAAGCCATAATAGCTCTTGAGCACCAGATTCACCTCCGAGTTGTAGCCCAGGAACTCAAGCGGCTTCTGTATCCCCTGCCCCCACTGCGAGCTTGAGGGGAGGGTGTAGTTGCCGTAGATGAATTTTGTATTGCTGAAATCCATTCCCGAGGAATTTCCCTCGCTGGAATAGTCTCCGTTCTCATACATATACCGTATGTTCTGTCGCTCGTAGCGGAAATAGACCTTGTCGCCGGTCTTGGCCTTGTCGTCCTTATCGCCGGGGTTGATCACCTGCATGTAGAGGTATCCGTCGTTGTCGAGCTTATAGAAAGGCGCGTCCACGCCGGTCTGGAAAACCGAATCCGACGGCACTTCCGTAATAATTCTCTTCTGAGCCAGAAACCAGTTGCAGGCATGCTCCTCGTCGCGGAGCAGCTCGGAATAGCTCTGGCTCTTCTCACACGACGCCATGCCCGCTGCCATGGCGAGCGCCATCAGGGCCGCAGTGCCGGTTTTGGCTTTATCTGTCTTTCTTTTCATTTTTCAAATATTTGTCGTAATCGCCCATGGCGTCCACCAGTATCCTGCGGCATTCTTCCAGGCTTCCGTCAAACTCCGCGCCCGAGGCCTGCAGATGGCCTCCACCGCCGTAGAGATCCTTGCATATGGCCGACACCGGGAAATCATTGATGCTTCGCGCCGAAATCTTCACGCCGTCGCCATCTTCCCTCATGAATATCGAATAGACGATCCCTTTCACCTCCAGCGGCTTGTTGACAAGCCCCTCGGTGTCGCCTTTCTGATAATTGTAGGCGTCGAGATCCTCCTTGCTGAGAGTGATGAGAGAAGCCTTGTGGTCTGGGAAGACCTCCATTCTCGATGCGATTGCGTAGGCCTCGAGCCGCAGGGCGTCGAGGCTTTTTGTCTCCATCACCTCCTTGACTATATGCTTCTTGTCGACTCCCAGCTCAAGCAGACGCATAAGAATCTCGTAGATGTCGTTATGGTTGATGTTGACGTTGAAATTCCTGGTGTCGGTTATGATGCCCGTGAGCAGACACGTGGCGCAGTCGAGGTCTACCTCCCCGAAAAGTCCCATCGAGGCAATCAGGCGAAACACGAGCTCACACGTAGACGACATGTCGGGATATGATATCTCGAGGTCGGCGAAGTGGCCCGGCTCCTGATGATGGTCGATCATCACCTTGCGGCAGGAGGCGCCCTGGATAAGTGGAGCCAGCTCGTCCTGGCGCGACGGGATATTGAAATCACAGCATATGATCAGGTCGGCCTCCTCCACCACCTTGCGGCAGAAGGGGTCGTGACGGGTGTAAACGGCTATTTCCTTGAAACCGGGCAGGAACTGCAGATAGCCCGGCGCCTTGTCTGGAATGACCACCGTAGGCTCCTTTCCTAAGGAGCGCAGCAGATGCCATAGCCCCAGCGTGCTGCCGATGGCGTCGCCGTCGGGGCGCACGTGACACGTCAGCACAATCCGACTCGACTCCTCAAGCAGCCTGAGCAACGCTCTTCCTTTCTCAGGATCAATCAGTTTCTCCATATTTCCTATTTTCAAGCTACAAAGTTAGTAAAAATATCAAGATTTATCCCTAACTTTGCATTCAAAAATAATTTATATCACCGTCATGCATTCCAGAGAAACCAAAACAGAGGCTTTCGGACGTCTGCTCGATGTCCTTGACACGCTTCGCGTGAAATGCCCCTGGGACGCCAAACAGACCAATGATTCGCTGCGCCCCAACACCGTCGAGGAAGTCTATGAGCTCGCCGACGCCCTTATAGCCGACGACTCTGCGAATATACGCAAGGAGCTGGGCGACGTGTTGCTGCATGTGGCCTTTTATTCAAAAATCGCTTCCGAAAAAGGGAATTTCGATATCGCCGACGTATGCGACTCTTTAGTGGAGAAGCTCAAATTCCGCCATCCCCACATCTATGGCGACGTAAAGGCTGACTCAGCTGAGAAAGTGGCTCAGAACTGGGAGGAGATAAAGCTCCGCGAGAAGGGGGGCAACAAGACCGTGCTGGCCGGCGTCCCCTCCGCTCTCCCGGCCCTGATAAAGGCAAACAGAATCCAGGAGAAGGCAAGGAATGTGGGTTTCGACTGGGAGGAGCCAAGCCAGGTATGGGAGAAGGTGAAGGAGGAGACTGCCGAAGTGGAGCAGGAGATCAAACGCGGCGACGCCTCCGGGCTGGAGGAGGAATTCGGCGACCTCCTCTTCGCAGTGGTCAACGCCGCAAGGCTCTATGGAGTCAATCCGGAGAATGCCCTGGAGCGAACCAACCGTAAATTCATATCCCGCTTCAACTATCTGGAGGCCAAGTCGCATGAGATTGGCAAGCCGCTCAAGGAGATGACCCTTGCCGAGATGGACAGATACTGGGAGGAAGCCAAGAAGCTCGAGAGATGATCCTCTGCATCACCGAGAAACCGAGTGTAGGCCGCGACATAGCAAAAATCCTCGGAGCCACCCGCCAGCAGCCCGGCTTCATCGAGGGGAACGGCTATTGCGTGACCTGGACATTCGGACACCTCTGCACGCTCAAGGAGCCCGCCGACTACACCCCGGCCTGGAAAGCCTGGGCGCTCTCGCGCCTTCCCATGATACCCCCGAGATTCGGAATCAAGCTTATCGACCAGGACAGCATCAAGAAGCAGTTCGCCACGATAGAGAAGCTTATCGGAGCCTGCGACGAGGTGATAAACTGCGGCGATGCCGGCCAGGAAGGCGAGCTTATCCAGCGATGGGTAATGCAGAAGGCAGGATGTAAGAAACCGGTGAAACGGCTATGGATCAGCTCGCTTACCGACGAGGCCATACGCGAGGGATTCTCCCATCTGAAGCCGAGCCAGGAGCTTGAGCCGCTTTACCGTGCAGGCCTTTGCCGCGCCATAGGCGACTGGGTGCTTGGAATGAACGCCACAAGGCTATACACCATCAAATACGCGGCCCAGGGCCAGATTCTCTCCATTGGCCGGGTGCAGACCCCTACCCTCTCGCTGGTGGTGGAGCGCCAGAAGGAAATTGAGAGTTTCGTCCCTGAGAATTACTGGGAGCTGAAAACGCTCTACCGTGACGTACTCTTTTCAGCAGCGTCAAAAGCATTCAAGACGGAAGAGGAGGCGCAAAAGCTCATGGCGGAGATCGCACCTCTACCCTTCGAAGTCACCGATGTGGCCAAAAAGAAGGGTAAGGAGGCACCCCCCAAACTGTTCGACCTGACAAGCCTACAGGTGGAGTGTAACCGCAAGTTCAATCTCAGCGCCGACGAGACCCTGAAGACCATACAGTCGCTGTATGAGAAGAAAGTGGCGACATATCCGCGTGTGGACACCACTTATCTCACCGACGACGTGTATCCAAAATGCGGACAGATCCTCAACTCGCTGGTGCAGTATCAGGACATACTTCAGGATATACGCGGAAAGCGTCTTAAGAAAAGCCCGAAGGTTTTCGATAATTCAAAGGTCACCGACCATCACGCCATAATACCGACGGGGCAGCCGTTGCCCTCGGGAATGACCGACGCGGAGCTGAAGGTGTTTGACCTGATAGCCCGCCGTTTCGTGGCGGCGTTTTTTCCTGACTGCACTTTCGAACAGACCACGGTAAAGGGAAAAGCGGGCAAAGTGGCGTTCAAAGCCTCTGGAAAAGTGATAATCGACCCGGGATGGAAAAAGGTATTCGCCAAGGACGACCAGTCGGCGCCGCAGGAAGACTCACGCAAGGATGATGCCGACAACGCCGTGCTGCCACCATTCACGCCAGGCGAAAGCGGACCTCACACTCCCAGAACAGTAAAAAAGACAACACAGCCTCCCAAATACTATACGGAAGGCACCTTGCTCAAGGCCATGGAGACAGCCGGAGCCACCGTCGACGACGAGGACCTCCGCGAGGCCCTGAAAGCGAACGGCATCGGACGCCCCTCCACAAGGGCGGCCATAATAGAGATTCTTTACAAGAGGGGATACATATGCCGTGAACGCAAGTCAATAAGGGCTACCGAGGCGGGAGTGCAGCTCATTTCCCTTATAAAGGAGGAATTGCTGAAAAGCGCGAAACTGACAGGAATCTGGGAAGGGAAACTGCGTCAGATAGAGAGAGGACAGTATAGCGCGGAGGAATTTATCGCCAACATAAAGCAGATGATATGCGAAATCACAAGCGCGGTGATGCTCGACAACACCAACCGGCGAATTGAGGCTGTGCAGCAGACCTCCGCTCCGAAAGGAAAGACAGCCGCTCCGAAAGGCAAAAAGACACCCATAGGAGGAGCGTCAAAAACCAAAGACGGGGCTTCCGGCGTTAGTTAGGAATGGCTACCAATCTCATAATCCAATATTCAATAGTCGGCGCCATCCTTGCCGGAGCGGTCGTCTGGGTCATCGTGAAAGCCATTCAGGCTCATAAAAACCGGGGCAAATTCTCCGGAGGATGCTGCGGCTGCGCCCTCAAGGAGAAATGCACCTCGCCGAAAAACGACCGCTCCAGAAAATAAGAGGCCAGACTCTATTTAGCCTGACGGATCACGTCTCTGTGCTCAAACAGGTTCTGACGCGGCAGGCTGTCGCTGTAGCGCGCACGCATGTTCTCAACCAGTCTCGAAAGCTCATGTGATATACGCGAGCCTACAAGCGAGCCAGTGTTGGTGATTATTATCCAGCAGTCGCCGTCAGGGAAACGCTCTATCAGGGTATGTGTCGACGCGAGCGTCCCGGTTCTCTCCCAGCGTCCATGCTCGTCGGTGCTGCTCCAACCCGCAGCCAGTTTCTCCTTTTCAGAATATGAGGTCATGAGATCGATGGTAGAGGGACGCAGTATGTCGGGAATGTCCGGATGCTTGTCAACCATGGCGACCATCAGACTCAGTGCAGCAGCCGACGTACACCATCCACCGGCTCCCGAAAGGGCATGATAGTCGCTTCCTCCGTAAATCGGAGGCACCATCCTTCCGCTTCCGGTAAATTCCTCCACAAGGTCGCGGGTCTCGGTGTAATACCTCACCTCCTCGGGATATTTCTGTTCATAATAGTTGGTGGCCATCCTCATCCCGCGTGGGCCTATCTGTCCGAGCATGTTCTCGGCCACATACTTCTCATATTCCATCCCCGAGGCCTTCTCCACAATCATCGACAGCACGAGATAGCCATAATTGGAATATCTTCTTCCTGAGCGCGGAGTGTAACTTAGCCTGCGACGAAGCACGATCCTTGTCAGCTCATCGGCGTCAGGAGGCGTGGAGAGCTTGTTCTGCGCGATTATGTCGCGGGTGGTGAAAAGCGGGTCGCCGAGATTACGTCCGAAGCCGCCCCGGTGAAGCAGCAGGTCATAGACAGTGATGTCATATATACGCTTATCCCTTATCTCTGAATTGAAATCCTCACGGTCAAGAATTCCGCCGGGACCGAAGACCCTGTCGGTGAGCTTGAGCTTACCCTGCTCGGCAAGTTTCATGACGGCAATCGCCGTCACCAGCTTTGAGGCCGATGCAATCCTCATGATATGTCCGGGGGTCATCTTCTCACCTTTCTCCTTGTCGGCCCAGCCATAACCCTTGGCATAAAGCAGGGAGTCGTTGCGGCTTACCGCGAAAGAGACACCCTGCAGGCTCCGGCGGTACATATAACGCTCTATGTCGGCGTCAACCCCCTTCATCGAGCTCTGGCTTGACGCGGCGTTAGAAAGAGTGTCGAGCCAGTGTACCCCCGCCTCGGCCATTCCCTCCTGCTTTCCCGCCTCCCTTTTCAAGCGGAAATAAGGCACCACCAGAAGCACGACGGCGAGCACTGACGAGAACAAGACCAGACCGATTGTGGAATATTTTATATCGCGGCGTGTCATGTCATTTATCCCTGCTGTCGGCAATTATTGTCACCGGGCCATCGTTGACAAGGCTTACTTTCATGTCGGCTCCGAAACGGCCCCTTCCTACGCTCTTTCCCGTCTCGCGCTCCATCTCGGCACAGAAGCCCTCATATAAAGGTATGGCGAGGTCATGGCCCGCGGCGTTGATATAGCTCGGACGGTTTCCTTTGCGGATAGAGGCGGCAAGGGTGAACTGGCTCACCACAAGAACCTCCCCGTCGACATCACGGACACTGAGGTTCATCACGTCGGCGGCATCCGGAAAGATCCTCATAGCCGCGCACTTCCTCGCAAGCCACTCCATGTCAGACTGTTCATCGCCCCTCTCTACACCGAGAAGAATCAACAGCCCCTTGCCTATCTGCGCCACTTTCTCTCCGTAAATAACGACGCTGGCTTCCGATACTCTCTGAATCACTGCTTTCATTTTCCAGCCCCCCTTTTATTGCGCGTCTCTCCCAGACGCGACACTATCTCACTGACCACCCGGAATGTTTTCTCGGGAGCCTCACTCCAGAAATTCTTATATTGCGATATGTTGTCGCCGCTGCCCGGAGTGTCGCTCACCACTCTTATGACCGCCGCCGGGACTCCTGCCATATGGCAGGCCTGCGCTATGGACGCCGACTCCATGTCCACAGCAAGAGCCTGTGGGAATTTTCCCTTAATCTCCCCTATCTCGGAAGCCTTTGAGATGAACTCGTCGCCAGTGCATATCAGACCCTTCCTTAATCCGGGCAGTTCGAGCGAGCCGGCTATGCCCACAACCTCCTTGTCTGCCTCGAAATAGAGCGGACAGCCGTCGGCCTGTCCCGGATCTGTGCCAGGCCCGCACCATACGTCATGATACGCTATGCTGTCAGCCACGAGCACTGTCCCTATCTCCATCGACAGGTCGGCGCCCCCGGCCACTCCGCTGTTCAAGACCAGGTCGGGATGGAATTTATCTATTATAATATGTGTCCTAAGCGCGGAATTCACTTTTCCGATGCCGCATTTAGAGGCTATGACGCTGTGTCGGCCAATCTTTCCCTCAACAATCCTTACCCCTTCTGTCTCGCTCTCGCTCCTGTTCTCGAGAGCGTTCTCTATCAGCCTCAGCTCCTTGTCCATGGCTGCCAATATCGCTATTTTCATCTCTGCCGTTAATTTTTTGCAAATTTAATCATTTTTTCCAATCCCCGAATCCACAATTTATCATTGCCCTCTACGTTGTTTGGAATTTTTTGACTACTTTTGCGACGTTATGAAAATCATTAAAATCTGGAACGACAATCCTTCCGACCGTCAGATTATGGAAATATGCCGCGACCTTGAGGCCGGGGCCACAATGATAATGCCTACCGACACGCTCTACGGCATATGCTGTGACGCGCTAAATGTCAAGGCCATAGAACGCATAGCAAGATTAAAGGGGATAAATCCCGACAAGACGAATCTGTCGGTGATATGCAGCGACATCTCAATGGCCGCCGAATACGCCCGTTTTGACAATTACGCGTTCAAGCTGCTCAAGGAGCTGACGCCCGGACCCTATACCTTCCTTTTCCGCGCCGCGTCATCGCTGCCTAAGGCCTTCAAGGGGCGCCGGATAGTGGGCGTAAGAATCCCGGCCAACGACACATGCCGCCGGATAGCGGAGACTCTCGGAAACCCTCTGCTGACTACCTCCATTGAATATGCTGATGAGGATTATGCAGTGAATCCTGAGCTGATAGCCGAAGCTTATCACGACAAAGTGGACATTTTCATAGAGGGAGCCGACGGATCAACCGTGCCTTCAACTATAATCGACTGCACGGGCAGTGAGCCCGAACTTGTAAGACAGGGAGCCGGGGAATATGCCGAATGACGCCGGAAGCTGGTAAATCAGACCTCAGCCGAACACCACCTGCCAGGCTATATATTCCCCTATGAGGGAAAGTATGCCCAGGATTCCGAAGACAAAAGCCGCGGCATCAAGTTTGCCCGAGGCCAAAGGGCTGTATCTCTTCAGATATATGGCCACGAGATGGCAGAATACCATCATAAACAGGAAAAACACATCGAAAAACGCCCACCACACGCTGCGCAGGCTGAATGTGAGCACGAGCATTATGACTATCAGCAGGAATGCTCCCCAGGCCGTGGCCTTTGATTGTATCAGTCTATTCATTTGTTTTTATCCTTTATTCCCTTCAAGCATTCACCTCCATAATTTGAATCCGTATGATTCTCCGTTGTCGCCTTCCACTGTCGCGAAATAGAATCCGCGTGGTAGCGCCGACATGTCGAGAGACGCCGTGTCGGTTTCTCCGTATGTCTGGCGAGTCACCATCGATCCGTTGAGGTTGTAGAGCCTCAGCAACCTTATACGCTGGGGGAACCATATCTGGAAGTGGCCGCCTCCCAATGCGCTCAATACAGGCTGCTCGGGATGAAGACGGGTCTCGAACATTCTCTCGCGCTGCGCCCGCTCCCTATCTGTCTCCTCTATGAAACTGTCGTAAAACTCGAACGGGTCATCCTCGGCCACAAGCTCCTCTACAACCAGAGCCTCGTCAAGTTCCGCCACCTGCCCGGCGCTCAGTATCTCAGTGGCATGCAGACGCATCAGCCAGTCGTTGGGGCTTTCGAACCGTATGTTGTAATAATCACCCTTACGGGCCGAGACTATGGCAGGACGCACGTCACCACCGTCGGCGATGCCTATGACCACCTCTCCGCGCTTCGACAGCTCTTCATCGATAAGGGTCTGCCATTGGTCGGGGCTGAATATGTCTGACGACAGTTCATCGGCACGGTCGGTGGTGAAGATATTGCTTACAATCTCGCTCGCGTCTTGGGAAGAGTATCTCATGTCGAAGTCCTGGCGGTGTGCGCCGAGTATGCCGCTGATATACTCCGGGAGGTTTCCCCACGCCTCTATGGCTCCGTAGGGGATGTCGCTGTCATATCTTATGCGCTCGATATCGGCGGCATATTCCCGCAGCAGTGATTTCTCCCCCTTGGTGAGTCGCTCGGGATCGAAATTGGTTTTCAGACTGTAACCCAAAATAGGGAAAGCCTTGTTCTCTACCGACACTATGACAAATCCTCCTGAAGGGAAATTATAGACGTGAAAAGGATGGAAAAGCCGGTCGGTGGTAAGTTTTTTCCCGGTATACACCAGTTTCGGCTCCCCCATCACCCGATGGTGAGCCTCATTGAAAAACATACGCGCCACCTGCCCCGTCTGCTTCTTGCTGACAGTTTCCGCCAAGGCCGGCGTGAAAGCTCCGGCAAACACAATGGCCGTCAATATTCCTTTTGCAATCCTTTTCATACCTTAATAACGCGCCAGACGCCATAAAAGTATTATCATTCTCCATGTACTTCTTTATCTCTTATCATATCAATCACATATGGCAACCGTGAGAACCAAATTCCGTGCATCCTCCTCCGAAACGAAAGAGGGCACATTATTCTACCAAGTGATTCACAACCGAGTGGCCAGACAGATTTCTACCGGCTATAAACTTCATCCGCATGAATGGAACGCTGAAAGCAAGGAAATCGTCTTTCCGCCTGGTGTCGGGGAAACTCGCCGCATCCATCTGATTTCATTAAGTAATGCCGTCAGGGAAGACTCGAAACGGCTTAAAAGCATCATATCACGTCTTGAGCGTGAGGGGAACGGCTATACGGCAGAGGATGTGGTGGAAAAATACCACTCTCCGGCAGACAGTCCATGCCTCATCTCCTTTGCCCGGAATCTGGCAGGGCAACTGAGACAACTCGGAAAGCAATGCACTGCAGATACTTACACTACAGTGATCAACAGCTTCGAAAGGTTCAGGGAAAAGAATGACATTCCCATGGACGAAGTGGATTCCGACCTGATGGCCGCATACGAGGCGTATCTGAAATCAACCGGAGTCTGCCCCAACAGCATATCATTCTATATGCGTAATCTCAGGGCAATATACAACCGGGCGGTGGAAAAAGAATTGACAACCCAATGCTACCCCTTCAGGCATGTGTACACAGGAATCGACAAGACAGTGAAACGCGCCGTGCCGCTGAATGTCATACGCCAGATACGTGACCTGGACCTGAGCATGAATCCGGCCATGGATTACGCGAGAGATATCTTCATGTTCTCGTTCTATACTCGCGGAATGTCATTCGTGGACATGGCGTTCCTGAGAAAAAAAGATCTGCAGAACGGCATTCTGTCTTACCGAAGGCACAAGACAGGCCAGCGGCTGTTAATCAAATGGGAGAAACCAATGCAGGATTTGATCGACAAGTATGACACCTCCGGCTCACTTTATATGCTGCCTATTATCAAAAACAGCGGCAAGGACGAACGGCGCCAGTACAAGAGCGAGGCGCACCGTGTAAACGCCAACCTGAAAAAAATCGGAAAACGGCTGGGGCTGGTAATACCGCTGACTACTTATGTAGCTCGCCATGGCTGGGCCAGCATTGCCAAAAGCAAGAACATCCCTATTGCCACAATCAGCGAAGCGATGGGACACGACTCGGAAGCAACCACAAGAATCTATCTCGCCTCACTGGACACTTCTGTGGTGGACAAGGCAAACTGCATTATCCTCAAATCCCTATAAAACAGGGAACAGCGTAAAACATCTGATTTCTCTCCATAAGAGAAGTAGTCTGTTTGCAAAGTTACAAAATTTCGGGAATTTTCGGCATGATATGGCGCTGATTATTTCCGGTCTCTTCAAGATTTGCTCAACATATGATGAGCAAATGATATATTCCCGCAACTCGTTTCCATTCATTTCCAATCAATTGCGATTCTAATTCTTCCCGCTACTTCTCTTATGGAGAGAAGTAACAGAAACAGAGATAAAAATGATATTGGAAAGAATATTGAAACAGCGGGAATATGAGGCATTTGGAAGAGAAAGAATGTAACCGGACAAGGGGTTGCAAGCCGGAAACGGAAGCGAAGTATCGCCAGGCGTTGGAACTGTATGCCACCACGGGCCTATCCTATGTTGAGATTTGTCGGCAGTGCGGAATTTCCGTCAGTGGATTTTCACGTTACATCCGCACCTATCATCGGCATCTGATGCTGAAACGCAACGGCATCACATGCAGCAGGGAGGATGCCAACCGTATCGGGATAGGCCAAAGGCGCGGACAGCGTCCCGAAACCTATGCCAAATACAAGGAGGCTATCAGGGCATGTGACAGCATGGAATACATCGAGTGTAACGTGTCTCAGATTGCCCGTGAATTCGGACTGAGTGGCACCAATCTCGGGAAACAGTTGAGATTACATTATCCCGAAGTGCTCGAATTACGCGAGAAAACACGGCAACGGCTTGGGCTGAATGACAGGCTTCCCCGGGGTACACGCCCATGGTGCAGGGAACAGTATGCCAGGGCGGTGGAGCTCTTGCGTGCGGACCTCTATATCACGGTTCAGGAAGCCGCCGATCGTTGCAACGTCTCCTATGCCGGATTGGAACAACATCTGATATTCTATCACAAAGAGCTGGTGGAAAACCGTATCAAGATACGCAAACGAGCGGTAAGACAGAAATATAAGGGCCAGATAACTGGACGCGGAACGCTTCATGCACCCACTCCCGAAACAGTAAGCAAATACGCTGAAGCATTGCATCTGTATCGCACAACGTCTATGTCAGCCCGAAAAATAGCCAGACAGACTGAAGTGACGATAAAAGGTTTCTACGACTATCTGCAGACCTGGCACAAGGAGTTGCTGAGCGAAAGAAAATACAATCCGGCCACTGCCGGTAAATACGCCGACGCGATTGTCCGGCTGAAAAAGGGAGATTTAACGACGGCGCAGGTCGCGGCAGAGTTCGGGCTGCATCCTGAAAGCTTCAGGCAATACCTGAAAGTGCATGAGCCGGAACTTCATGCAAAGTTGGGAATGAAAAAGACGGCTGATGGCAAACTGGTATCACCTAAAAGCATGGAAAAATACAGGGAGGCCATCAACCTCTACAGAACGACAACAGAAAGCGTGAAATCGCTTGCAGGAAAGTTTGGATTCAACGACCGCTCATTCATCCAGTTCGTAAAAAGACAATTTCCAGAAGCTCATGAGCAACACCTGAAATTGCTTCAACATAAGAAAAAAGCTCCCTGAGCGACAACATATTACAAAATATTCCGAATATAACAGGCAATCTTCTGTCATTGATTTGTTTTTATGATGGCGTTGAGTTATCTTTGTAAAAAATTTGAAGTCATGGCAGATATTGTAAGATACCCGATAGGAGAACAGTCGTTTGAGGAAATCAGAGAAAGGGATTGCCTGTATGTTGACAAGACCCCTTTTATTGAGAATGTTATTGAGAGCGGAGGAAAATATTATTTTCTCGGAAGGCCACGCCGTTTCGGAAAAAGCCTGTTCCTCAATACGCTCCAATGCTTCTTCGAGGGGAAGCGCCATCTCTTCAAGGGGCTCTACGCCGACACCATGGACTGGGAATGGGAACCATATCCCGTACTCAAGCTCGACCTAAACATCGAGAAATACCAGACACCCGAAACGCTGGACGCGGTGATTGAGAAAACATTAAGGGAATGGGAGCGTAGATATGGGATAACACCGGAAATCGACAATTCATCCGTCAGATTCAGTGATATTATCCGTATCGCCTCTGAAAAGACGGGCAAGGGGGTGGTGATTCTTGTCGATGAGTATGACAAGCCGCTGGTAAACAACCTCCACAACAAGGAGAATTTCGAATACTGCCGCAACAGGCTCGCGGCCCTATATTCCAATTTCAAGAGCAGCGCCGACCACATGCGCCTCGTTTTCCTCACAGGAGTCAGCCGTTTTGCTCACCTCAGCGTATTCTCTGACTTAAATAACATACAGGATATCTCGTTCGATGACGAGTATGCCGCAATCTGCGGTATCACTGAAGAGGAACTGCTTGCAAACTTCGACGCAGGTATTGATTCCATTGCTGCCAAATATCGTAAAGACAGGGAACAGATCGTCGAGAAGTTGAGGACATATTACGACGGTTACCGGTTTTCCGATGAGGAGACTTACATCTACAATCCCTATTCCTTACTGAGCGTGATGCAGAAGAGGAAATTCCGCAATTACTGGATAGCCTCCGGAACACCGTCGCTGCTATTGAAGCAAATGAAGAAATTTGACGTGGACCTGGAGTCGCTGCTCCACACACATTGCGGACAGGACGGACTCTCCGGGCTCGACCTCGACAATCCAAATCCCGTTGCACTCTTCTTCCAGACCGGGTATCTGACAATCAAGGATTACGACTTCGACACAGACATATATACCCTCGGACTGCCAAACGAGGAGGTCAAGGCCGGGTTCCTGGAATATCTGCTGCCCCGCTATCTCAACACAGGAAGCCAGGACGCGCCCTTCCTGGTCAGCGAGTTTGTTCGCGAGTTCCGCGAAGGGGATGTCGAGGGTTTCATGCACCGCCTGCAGAGCCTCTTCGCCTCCGTCAGCTACCGGATGCGCATGGA
The DNA here is from genome assembly GCA_002493515.1 of Porphyromonadaceae bacterium UBA7087. Taxonomy (GTDB): domain Bacteria; phylum Bacteroidota; class Bacteroidia; order Bacteroidales; family Muribaculaceae; genus Lepagella. Next base: position 36,366 of record DKYZ01000036.1, read on the forward strand.
CCAGGAGATCAACGTGCACAACGGCCTGCTGATGCTCATGCTTCTCGTCGGGCTCAGCGTCCAGACGGAATACTGTACCTCCTCGGGACGCATCGACCTCTTTGTGGCAACCGACCGCTTCTACTACATCATCGAGCTCAAGCTCGACGGAACGGCCCGCGAGGCCCTCGACCAGATTAACAGCAAGGGCTACTCGCTACCCTTCGCCATCGGCAACCGCCAGGTCATAAAGATCGGTGTCAACTTCTCAACCCAGACCCGTACCCTCGTCGACTGGCTCGTGGAACCTTGAAGAATATTTCATCTGAATTTACTATTCGTGCAAAAAACAATGATTCGGTAAATTTAGAG
>DKYZ01000036.1:37091-37314 GCA_002493515.1 Porphyromonadaceae bacterium UBA7087
TTTGAGATGCGGAGATTTTCCGTAAGTCGAAATAATTGTCGAGGCGAGATACGACTCGAACATGAGCCGTTTGAACTGAGGCACTGACAGGCCGGGGTAATCCTTCCTTATGACCTCCTTACAGACATTGAGTGTGGTAAAGGAAAGATTGAACGCGAAGTCGAGCCGCTCCTTGTCCCGGGTCTGCTGGGACTGAAGACCTGTGAACTGTTTGGCATCGCGT
>DKYZ01000039.1:0-5348 GCA_002493515.1 Porphyromonadaceae bacterium UBA7087
TTTTGATTTTCTGCATATTGAAGTCGATTGTTGTTGGTTCATGAATGGGCGTTAAAGGCAGCGGTGTTCGTTAAAGACAGCGTGTGGAGAGAGGACAGGGTGTCGATGTTCAATCGGATTCGCATTTCATCACTATGTTCTGGAGGTCGGCGTTGCCGTTTTCGGCAGCGTTGCTGGCAAGCTCGTAAAGATCCTCGACAAGCAGACCGCCGTCCATTATGGGTTCGTGAAGTACCGGTGGGTTGACAGTTTCCGTCGGTTCCGTTTGCTCAGAGGCAGAGGCCTTATGTTCCGGGGATTTTGTATCAGGATTCAAGCTCTTTCGATGGCGTTCCCGAATGATTTCTTCGGGAATCTCCCAGTTGGAAGGGTCATAAGGATTGGTCCTGGGCTTTCCCCTTGACTCATCCGCATCTGAAGGTTCAGGACTTTCATCCTCATTCTTGTCTTTACGGGGTTCCGATGTGTCGGTCTGTCCGGTTTCAGGATTATCCTTAGTTTTCTCTTCATCGGACTTGTTCTCCTTGGATTCACTATTGCAAGGAGTCGCGTCCGCATCTCCTGTCCTGGTCTTTTTTGACTCGTCACGTCTGATACGGATAGGCTGGAATGTGGCGGCCTCGTCGGAAATGTCGATGTCCTCCTCAGTGTTCTTCTCTTTCTCAGCCTCCTTTTCGAGTTTGGATTTGTACAGATCCATCGCTATTATCACCGCATAGTACAGGATAAGCAGTACAAGCAGCAGGGGGAATATGTCTCCGAATTTCATGCTGTAAAAGGTTATATTGCGTTTGCCAATGATTCCTCGCCACACGGCCACGGAGCGAAACGGAGTCCGTGACGGGAGGCTTTCTGTTCCTTTCTCATATTGCGGTCTTCCTCCGACCGGAAGTAGAGGATGTTGGCTGCCCGCGCTACTATATACCCGGCCGATTTCAGTTCGGCACGCAGGCGAATCTTGGTGCGGTTGGTCACGACCTTAATACGGGTAATCGGGTCGAGGCCGAAGATGACACGACGTTTCTCACGGCTGACCATTGCCTTGCGCACACGCGAGCGTATGCCGCTGTTGGTCTTGCGGGTTCTTTTCAGTCCGAGTGCAGAGGCTATCCTCACGACCGTAGTCTTCGACGAGCCGACCATCGCGGCGAGTTCGGAATAGGAATGGCTGTCGAAGTTGTTGCGTATCACGTCGGCTTTGTCCAGCCATTCCGGTCTCATGGCCTTCTCTATGCCGAGCCTTGCGGCTTTCTGCCTTACGGTGGCCCGGCTGAAACCTATGAGTTCTGCCGTGCGTTCCAATGTCTCCACAGGATAAAGCTCACGTAGCATGGCGGTATGTCTTTCGTTCCACTTTTTCATAGCCGGGAATCTCAATTGGAGAATATGCTTTTCTTTACACGGCGCATCTCCTTCAGACGCGTGAGGTGCCGTTTGAGGAACCGGCGCACGATGGCACTCAGGATGTCGGGACGGCTGTATCCGAGAATTTCAATCTCCTCCAGTGTACCGCTGAGTTCAAGGTCGATGCGGCATGAGCAGCGTTCCTCGCGGTTGCTCCCGTTATCATAGAATTTCAGTTCATCGAGGAAATCGTTCCAGTCCTCTTCCTCTTCCTCTGTCGACAAGTCTGTTTGAGTAGGGTCGGGAGCAGATGCCGTCAATGTGGAGGATCTGGTTTCTGAGTCTTCCTTCACACCATCATTGTGAGACGGTGTTTCTTCGGACGGCATTTCATGAAACACGGGAACAGGCTCGCCTGAAAGGATGCTGTCTATGTCCGGCATGAAGCCGTCGGGCATGAGAATCTCCCTGTCATCGAAGGAAGAGGGATCATTATTCGTTGTTCTCATCTGTCGTGGTTTTTTCGGTGGTTTCTTTTTCGGTTTCGGTATCAATGGACACCGCATCGTTCATGGGCGCCATCTTCGCAAGCTCGTGGGCAACCTCGACAAGTGTCGGGGTGTCCGGTGTCTTCTGCTCGGCTTCCTGACTTTCGGTCTTGCGGTATGGATCGAGGGTGTCGAATATGTCGAGATAGAGTTTGTCGAATGCCGGGGTGACGTACTTCGCCTGCTGGTCGAAGTTCATCACTGTGCTGAACCGCTCCATGTCGGCGACCCTCGGTACCTTGGGCGTAACCGTACCGTAACGGCTGTATGTCTCTCGGGCCTCGTCCCACAGCTGGAGTTCCTTGCGTGTGCCGACCCTGCTGTCATGGAGGTTCGGGACAAGGTAGAGCCTGGATTTCATCCTGGCCCCCATGGAGCGTTTGAGATGGTCGAGACAGATGATGAAGGTGGATGTCGAGGACAGCGTGGTCTTGTCATAATGGAAGGGCACCACAAGCATGTGGGCGTTGCTGATCAGATACTGGCTGAGACCTGTGATGACGTTTCCCGGCGTGTCAAGCAGTGTCACGTCGTGGGTGCTGTCGGAGAAGATTGCTTTGAGCAGCTCCGCCAGTTCCCCCTTTGTTGATGTCTTGCCCCTTGATACGTCAAACGGTATGTTCCCGTCCCCGTATCTCTCGACATCGGCGCTTCTGCGGCGCAGGATGGAACGCTGCGGGTCGCAGTCCACGACATGCACCCTGAGTCCCTTCGACACAAGATAATGGGCGAAGAGCACGCAGAGCGTCGTCTTTCCGACGCCTCCTTTCTGGTTGGCGAATGTCACTATGGCCGGGAGCTTTATCATGCGGATGTTTTTTGTTTTTTCCACAAAATTACCCCCGGACTGAGGGTGGGAACGAAATGCACAACACTATTCCGTGTGGAATAGCCAAAAATAAATTCATAATCCGTAATCACCGTTCGTCCAACGGTTTATTCTGCCTTTCCCGGAACGTGAGAAAGTCCCGGAAGCTAAAAAAACTATAGTTTCAATGAGCTGCCATCGTCAATATCGTCGTATTTCTGTTTGTTGCCGACCTCCCATTCGCGGTTGGCATCCGACGCTCCGCCGCCGGCATCCTGCAATGGCCGTATGCCCGGCTTCTTCGGCTGGGACTGACGGGCTTTCGGTTCCCGAGTCTGTCGCTTCTGTTTATTCCTCGGTTTATAGTCGAGTCTTGACAGGTCGAAGCCTTCTGCCTTTAGGTCGATTATGATTTTGTCATTGAAATTGACTGCGAGAACATCCCCTGATTCTGTCCTGTGAATCTGAAATCCTGCCTCCCTTATGGCCGACTTCAATTCTTTGTAACCGAGTGCCTGATTGTCGAACAATGCGCGGAACCTGCTGACGGCATCCAGAGTGTGCTGTTTTCTCTCCGACTGAAGGGAAACGAGGTCTTTGCGCTCAACCTTGTATATATGGCACAGTCTGTCAAGCTCGGCTTCGGTGACAGGCTCAAAGCTTTCTATACGGCTTATTCTGTCATTGCTCAGTATCGTGTCGGCAATAAGCGGGTTCAGGCTACGGCTTTCGTCACCGCAATGAAGCACACCTCTCTTGATATAGGCATGGGAACGGCGCAGCTTCTCGTTGATGTCGAATGTTGTCGCTTTCGGATTGGCGGCAAGGACGCTGTCTATGAAAGCGTCTATGCGGTCGAGTCTTTCCTCCGGCGTTGCAAAGTCCAGCAATAGTTCAAGTTTCAGGACATGGCCGCCATGCAGTACCTGTCGGTTGTGGTGATCTATTATGATATATCCGTATGGCTTGTCCTTGCGTCCGAAGAAAACGAGGTCGATGCCGAAGTTCTTTTTCAGATCGGACTTCAGACCCTTGATGTCAGAGTTGATGTCTCGGTATTTCAGGAGAATGGCTTTTGTCTCACGCTGACGCTTGCGGTCACGCCTGCGCTCCGAGAAGGACTCCTCGATCTCCGACACCGGAACTTTCATCTGCACCGTTCCCTGTCTCTTTATATATAAGGTGCCCTCCTTGACATAACTCTCGTACCCTAAGGAAGAGAGCAGTGCCTTGAACTGGGCCATCGAGGTATAGGAATAGCCCTTGGCTTTCTCCATATCCTTTTCGCATTTCTTCCGTGCATCCTGATTGAGAATTTTGTCAATGGCTTTTTGTGAGCGGATGCGTTCCTGACTGTCGTTAATCTTGGAGCCGTCGGGAGCGACACGCGAGGTGACGATATGGATATGGTTATTGTCTGTGTCCCGGTGGGCGTAGACGAGCAGAGGCTGGCCATCCTGACCGTAGCCCATTTCATCGAGGTAGGCGTGGGCGAAGTCAAGCAGTTCCTCCTCCGTCATTTCATGACCCTTGCAGGATATGGCGAGATGGAACTGGGTCTGGCGGATCCGTCCGTTCCGTGCCGAATAGGTCTGGAGATATGAGCGCAGTTCTTCTGGAGTAGGCTTGCCGAAGGTGTCGATGTCCTCGAGAATCCCGAAGTTCTTCATCTCTATCAGGCGGGCGATGCCTTTGGCTACCTTTCGCTCGTTGTAGAGGACGGCATGGAAATTTGAGCCGCCCGGAAGTATTGTGGCGATCATTGTCGGATGTGTGATTATGAAAATTTGATTACAAGCTGGAAATTCGATATGATACCTGTCGGATGCCTCCGTCCTGATTCTGAATTGCCAACCGGCACAGGCTCATTCCAAATCACAAAGCGGACGTTAAGCATACCACAAGGAATGCAGGCAATGGGATATCGGTCAACAGAAATTGGTCATGGGATTTCGGTAAAGAGGAATACGTTACTCCACAATAGTAATATCAATTGAGGAATGACTCATTCCGAATCAGGCGACACGACAGACCAACCCGTCATGATGAATCAGCGACTGGCGGTTTCCTCGAATCACATACGCAATTTGAAATGCGCGGTTGGTTATTTCAATCTGGTTGCCTTTCTTGTAACGTCAAGAAGCTCCTTCCTGAGGGCCGAGACCGTGCCCTCGATACCCCGTACCGCTGGAATGACGGTTTTCTCCAGATAGGACTTGCTCAGCAGGCCGACAACAGACAGCTCGTTGGCCCGCTTGACCACCTGGTTGAGATTGGCCGAGAGGTGGAAAAGCTCGTTATGATACTCGCGATATAGCTGACCAAGCCCGTTGATCAGCTCCAGCCTGCGTCTGGCGTCCGTGTCTGAGAATTCGGCCACGGCATCCCGTATGTACTGGCTGACAGAGCGGTAGCCTTTTGATTTCTCCCTGATGAACTCTGCCTCGGCTTCCGAGAGGCGCAGTTCGATTCTTCTTGTTCTTCGGTTCATGATTTCTGAGATTGTTGTTTACAGTGGCCATATCCATCGGATTCTCGCCGGAGGCGAAACAGAGGCGGTAGCCTCCACCGTCGCGCAGCGGTCGGCAAGTGGCTTTTCGGAGTGCCAAAACCATCAGGTTTTTGTACGGCGAAAAGCACAACTTGCT